>CAYPJK010000017.1:0-15454 GCA_964411025.1 uncultured Nevskia sp. | reverse complement strand
GGCCTGCGCGCCCGGTGACAGGTCGCCGATCTCGTCGAGGAACAGCGTGCCGCCATCGGCACGCTCGAAGCGGCCGGGTCGGGAATCCTGCGCGCCGGTGTAGGCGCCCTTGCGGACGCCGAACAGCTCGGCCTCGATCAGGTCGTTGGGAATCGCTGCGCAGTTGACGGCGACAAACGGCTTGGCGGCGCGCGGGCCGTGGCCGTGCAGCCAGCGGGCGAACATCTCCTTGCCGACGCCGGTCTCGCCGAGCAGCAGCACCGTGATCGGCGCCGGCGCCGCTTCGCGCAGCAGTTCGAAGGCCTGGGTAAAGGCCGGCGAGGCGCCGACCAGTGCGCCGCGATCGTCCGGGCTGCGCGGCCGGCCGCGCAGCGTGCGCAGCTCGTCCTCGACGACGCGGAACTCGTCCGGCCCGCCGACGCTGCGGAAGTAGTCGACATAGCCATCCTGGTCGCCCCAGGCATCGGCCGGCCGGCCTTCGATCCGGCAGCAGTCATGGCCCTGACGGACGCACTGGGTCTCGCGGAAGACGATGAAGCGCTTGAAGAAACGGCTGACGAAGCCGGAGGCGTAGCCGATCAGGTTCCAGCAGGCCGGCTCGTCGCCGACGCCGTAGTGCTGCAGGTGCGACTCCGCTTCCCAGGAATGGCGCCACTCGACTTCGCCCTCGAAGCGGCCCTCCTGCCAGTCGATCTGCGCCCGTGTGACCACCGCCTTCACCAGCCCCTCGAAGCCGTGCAGCTCGGGGCCGATGCGAAACACGTCGTAGGGATCGCCGCGTCCCTCGAGCTTCAGCGCAAGGTCGGCATCGTGCTGACCGGAGACGAAGCCCATGCGCAGCAGCAGGCCCTGCGCGCGGTGGGTGCCGAGTGCCTCAAACAGCTCGCGGCGCAGCGCGCCGAGCGCCTTGGCATGCAGCAGCAGCATGCGGTTGTCGTCGAGCCAGATGCGGCCCGAGTCGAGATCGAAACGCAGCCGCGAGCGAAGCTGGAACTGCTCGGTCAGTCGCTGCTCGGCCATGGCCTCGATCCGGGGTGCCTGCCGCGACTATACGCAGGCACCCCGGGCAGTGCCGACCTCAGATCTTGCGGAACAGCGGGCTGCGGACCTGCTGCGCATCGGCAGCCGACAGGAATTTCTCCTGGTAGATGTCGCGCTCGAACAGGCGGCCCTGCATCAGCGTGGTGATGCAGGCGTCGATCATCATCGGCGGGCCGCACAGGTAGGCCTTGTTGCCGCGGAAATCGTTGTTGAAGTGGGCCTTCGCCGCGTCGTGCACGAAGCCGCGGAAGCCGGTCCAGTCGCTGCCTTCCGGTTCGCTCGACAGCGCCGGCACGTAGGTGAAGTTCGGATACTGCTGGCTGAGCGCGATGAACTCGTCGTGGTAGTACAGCTCGGCGCGCACGCGCTGGCCGTAGACCAGCGTGATCGGCAGTGTGCTGCCGCTTTCGAGCAAGTCGAGAATCATGCTGCGCGGGCTCGACAGGCCGGAGCCGCCGGCCATGAACAGGCTGGCGCTCTCCGCCGACTTGCGGACGAAGAAGCGGCCGTACGGACCGGCGATCTTGGCGCGGTCGCCGACCTTCAGATCGTTGTGCAGCCAGGTGGTGCCGACGCCACCGGCGATGATGCGGACGTTCAGCTCGATCTCGTCGCCGGTCGACGGCTGGTTGGCCAGCGAGAACGGTCGCGAGAAGCCCAGCTCGCCGATGGTGATGTTGACGTACTGGCCGGCCTGGAAGTGCATCGTCTCGTCGAGCTTGATCCAGATGCCCTTGATGGTCGGCGTCAGGTCCTCGATCCGGCTGACCGTGCCCTCGAAGTCGCGCACCGGGATGATTTCGGCATCCGGCTCCTCGTCGATGTCCGCCTCGATGGTGACGTTGGACTGCAAGGTGGCGCAGCAGGCCAGCGTCTTGCGCTCGTCGCGCTCGAAGTCCATCAGCGCAAACGGTGACGCCTCACCGTGCTCGATGTCGCCGTCGACCACCTGCACCTTGCACGTCGCGCACAGCCCGTGGCAGCAGGCATGCGGCAGCCAGATGCCGGCGCGCAGGCAGGCGTCGAGGATGGTCTGCTCGTCTTCGACCGTGATGGTCTGGCCGAGCGGTTCAATGGTGAGTTCGTAGGTCATTCGAGTCGGTGGCGTTCAACAGCGCCGGTCTGCGCAGGGCGTGCCTGTGCGGACCGGGCCTGGTCAGGGGTGGAGTGGGCGGACGGCGAGGTTCAGCAGACCGCGTTGCCGTTGACGCCGTTGAGACCCGGCGTGCGGAAGCGGATGGTGGTCTTGTGGCCGATGCCGTTGTCGGTCAGCGACTTCGCCGGGTCCGGCGTGAACGCCCCTTTCGAGGTGCTCCACTCGACGCGGCTCCAGTCGATGTTCGCGAAGTCCGGGTGCTTGCCGAAGATGCCCGGCAGCACCCCTTCGATCAGCGCGCCGAACGGCATGGCGGGCGGCAGCGGCACGCACATCGGCCAGGCGAACATCAGGTGCTTTTCCCAGTGAATGTTGACGAGCTGGTTGCCGTGGAACTTCTCCACGCCATCCTTGAAATCGCCGTGGTAGTCCGGGGTGATGGCCTTGATCGGCATCGTTGTTCTCCTCAGGTTCTTTCGTTCAGGCGGTCGCTGCACGCGCCGCGATTTCCGCCGCTCGGCGCACGCTGGCCGGCACCCCGCCGATGCCCCAGCGATCCGGATGCACTTCATCGATCTGCAGCCGGATCCGCTCGATGTTGGCGCCGAGCACGCGCGCGACGACGGCGGTCATCTCGGCGATCAGCTGATGGTGCTGCTCGACCGGCCGGCCCTGCAGCAACACCATTCGGATGAATGGCATCTCGACCTCGGCACGACTGGCCGCCTGCAATACCTCGTCGCCGGGCTGGCCGGACAGACCCCAGAGCGCCGGCTCCACTTCGGTGACCCAGACTTCGAGCCGATCCTTCGGCGCGCCGATGATCCGGGCCAGGGTGTCCGAACACTCGACGATCAGCTGCTTGAGCGTGGCCAGCGGGTGTCCCTTCAGGACGATGACATTGCAGGCGGGCATGGCGTTGCTCCGGTTCAGCCGACCTTGCGGGCGGTGGCGTCGGACGGCGCCGCGGTATCGCGCACCGCGTCGGTGTACGCGCCTTCGTGGATGTTGGCCGGACGCGAGGTCCAGTTCTCCCAGTTGGTGGCGTCGGCGCTGCCCTTGTAGTCGCCGCCGTCGACACCGGGCTTGATGCCCATGTAGCGCAGCGCCTCGTACATCGGGTTGAAATCCGGCGCGGTCGGATCGACGCCCGGCAGGAAGCAGTTGCCCTGGTAGATCTGGTGCACCGGCAGCCAGGCGTGCACGTACTTCTCCGGCGTGTCGTCGAAGATGTCCTTGCAGCCGTCCGAGCACATGTGGAAGGTCTGGCCCTGGTATTCGCTCTCGCGCAGGCTCAAGGTCGTCGGATCACCGCTTTCGGTGAACAGGCACGGCCACTGGCAGACCTGGCAGAGCTGCGGCAGCGTGGTGTTCTTGAACGGCGTGCCGGCCGCTTCCAGCGACTTCCAGTATTCGTAGCGCGGGCGGTAGTACTGGTCGAAGGTGTCCGGATACTTCTCGGACATCCAGGCCATTTCCTCGTCGCTCGGCAGCCACATCTGGAAGCCGACGGCGTCGCGGTTGGCGTAGAACACGCTCCACATCTGGTGGGCGACGTGACCCTTCTCGGCGATCGTTTCCGGCGCGCGCTTCGGCGGCTTGATGCCGTAGCGGGCGAGATCGGCGAACAGCGCGCCGCCGTTCTGCTCGTAATAGATCTCCCAGGCCTCGTTCCAGGCCATGACCCGCTTCGGCAGCATGTAATCCATCATCGTCGCCAAGAGCGACAGCAGGCGGTAGCCGCGCCAGAACCACTTGTCGATCCACTTCTGGACCAGCGGCACGTTGGCCGGGTCCTGCTCGAGCAGGAACTTGATCACTTCGATGCCGAGCGTCATGTGCCGCGCTTCGTCGGACTGCGCCGAGAAGCCGAAGCTGACGGTGGCCATGTCGTCGTACGAGAAGTCGGAGCCCTGGAAGCCCTGAACGCCGCGCCCGACATCCACGGCATGAACGCCAGGTTGGTCAGCACGTATTCGAACGCGAAGCTGATCGCGACGATGAACTCGAATGGACCCGAGGTGACGGCGTCCTCGAAGAACGACTTCGGAATCGACAGGTACCAGACGCGGTCGAACTGGTACGGGAACTCGTTCATCCCGGTGAAGTACTTCGCGTACTGGCTGATCGTGTGGATCTGCGTGGTCGCGTGGCGCAGTTCATCTAGCGACTGCATCTGCGCGGCAATGCGCGGACCGACGCCGGGGAATTCACGCGCCAGGATGTTGAAGCCGCGGTGGCTGTCGTACTCCAGTTCGGTAATGCCGTTGATGAACAGCTTCAGCGCCTGCACGTAGCGGGCGTCGGTGACATTGAACTGGCCGTTGTGCTGCTGGAACGCGTCGACGATCGCGTAGAGCTTGCGTTCCTTCTCGCCCTGGTACTTCCAGTAGGCGTCCATGGTCAGCCGGAACGGGTCTTCCCACTTGTCCCAGTCGTGGATCTTCACGCCTTCGAAGTTGATGAAGCGGAAGATGTCTTCCTTCTTCTCGTAGCTCGGTTCCCAGCCCAGTCCACGCGTCAGCAGCGCGTAGTTTTCCTTCAGGCTGAGCTTCTTCGCGGGCTTGCTATTGCCTTCTGCGGCCATGGTGATGTCTCCGTATCGATGCAAGGAAAAATCTGAATCAGGAAAGCGGGGCGGGGCGGCGGTTGATCCGCGCGGCCGAAGCAGGTCAGGCCGACTTCCACTCCAGGACGAATTCGTCCTCGGATTCGTCGACGTTGCCGGCGATGGAAATCATGTTGACCTGGATCTCGCGCAGGTCGAATTCACGTCCCAGGTGTTCCTCCACCGTCTCGCGGCGAATCACCAGCCGCCCCGGGCAGTCGATCTTGACCATCGCCGGATAGTCGTGAACGACGGCATTGGGGTTGTCCTGCCGGATCGCTTCGATGATCGGCAGCGTGTCGTTGTTGGCCTGCAGCGCGATGAAGACCGGCTGGGTGCTGGTGGTAGCCATGAGGAGAAGGAATCCGGGGGTTCAGACAGCGAGGCCGAGCTTGGCAGCGCGGGCATTGAGGGCGGCGGTCGTCGCGGCCAGCGCGTCGTCAGCCTTGTTGCCGAGCGCACGCTGTGCGATCGGGGTCAGCGTCGGCAGCAGCCGGTCACGCCAGGTCTGCAGCCAGCCGGACAGCAGGGCCTTGTTGTCGGCACTTTCGGCGGCGGCGGTCTTGATCACCGCGTCGATCCACTTGGCCGTTTCCTCGTACCAGCGCATCAGCGCATCGCTGAGCGAGGACAGCGCCGAGCCGCTGTCGCCGGCGATCGCGGCATCGATCTGCTGGAAGAACAGCGGGTAGATCAGCGCGTCGGCCACCAGCAGCTGGGCGACGAACACCTCGAACCAGTCGCGGGTCACGAACATCCGCTCCACTTCCCGGCGCAGCGGCTGCCAGTCGGCGTGGTCGGTCCACAGCGCCTGCGCCGCCAGCAGCGAATCGCCGCTGTTGCCATCGATCAGCAGGCCGATGCGCGAAATGTGCTGGGCCATGCCGAGGCGGTCGGCGGTGTTCATCATCGCCGGCGACGTGATCGCCGTGCCGAAGCCGTAGGCAGCGACATGGGCGCTGTTGGTGTTCGCGCCCCACTCGTAGTGCCGCAGCGGCACGATGGCGTGGATGATCAGTTCGCGCGTGTCCTGCGACAGGCCGCGCAGCAGATCGCGCTTCTCGACGAAATCCAGGGTGCGATCGATCGCGTCCTGCTGCTTGGCGCGCGTCGTCGTGTAGTTGCCGTAGTAGAACTGGCGCGGGTCCTTGAGCTGGTACCAGTCCTTCATGACGATGGCGGTGCGGCGCGCGTCGAACATCTCGCGCTCCGGGTCCCACAGCGGCTTGTAGTGGAAGTTGGCGGTCGACTGGATGTCGAACGTCGCTTCCTGGTAGCGGGTGGCCGGCTTGTCGCCGAAGCGGCGCTGCAGATGCCCGAAGCTGTTGGCCAGCGGCTTGACGCCCTTGGTGCGGATCTCGACGGTCATGATTCCTCCTGATCGGGTTCTGGTTTATTCGCTGATGCCGGGCTGGCCGTAGCGCCACTTCAGCGCCTCGCGGTCGATCTGCTCGGCCTGGTGCTCGCTGAGGTGGACGACGTGGTTGGCCACGCAGAATTCCCGATAGGCGGCTTGCGGCATGATCAGTTCGCAGGCGAGCTGGGGATCACCGATCGCGAAATCGAAGATCACGAAACCGTCGTCGCGCTGTTCGCGCAGGCGCACATAGCGCTGTTGAGCCCCGAGCAGGTTCCGCTCGGGATGCAGGGACACCACCGTCATCTCGTTCTCCGTTCGCACCGCGCGGCGGGCTGTTGCCCGTCGATGGTCAGGTCTGGGCCTGATGTCTTGTCCGAAGGATTGCACCGAGCGTGCCAGCGCGTCGCAGTGCCTGTGGCAGTGCGGAGAATGTTGCACAAGCCATTGAATGGACGAATATTGATGGAAAGACAGCAATCCCCGCTGGGCCTGCCGCGGCAGTCGGGCGGCCCGCAATTTTCATCTTTTCATCAAATCGGACGGTCCCGGCCGGCTGTGATTTGATCAATTTGATTAATCTGTTGATCAAGTCCCGCTACTGATTTCCAACCATGCCGCTGCCCCCGCCTGCCGCCGCCCCGGCACCGCTGCTGTACCCGGACCTCAGCGACCTGCTGGCCCGGGTGCGCTTCCAGCCGGAGGAAGGCCGCATCTGGCTCGACGACCAGCGGATGCTGCTGATGCACAGCTCCGCCTTCGGCGTGCTGCGCCGGGAGCTGATCGAAAGCCTCGGCACCGATCGCGCCCGCGGCCTGCTGACCCGCATCGGCTACAACTCCGGCTCCCACGACGCCGAGCTGTCGCGCAAGCTCCGCGATGCCGGCGGCGCCGACGCCGCCGTGTTCGGCGGCCCGCAGCTGCACCTGCTGGAAGGCACGGCTCGGGTCGAGGCCGTGCGGATGGAAATCGACGTCGAGCGCGGCCACTTCGATGGCGAGTTCATCTGGCACGGCTCGGCCGAGGCCGAGGAGCACATCCGCCTCTACGGCCTCGGCCGCGAACCGGCCTGCTGGCAGCAGATCGGCTACGCCGCCGGCTTCATCAGCCGCTTCATGGGCCGGCCGGTGCTGTTCCGCGAAGTGGAATGCCGGGCGCAGGGCGCACCGCAGTGCCGGATCGTCGGCAAGCCGGTGGAAGCCTGGGGAGACGCCAGTGGCGATCTCGCCTTCCTGCGCGCCGATGCGCTGACCGCCGGCCTGGCCACCGCCGCCGCCACGCCGGTCGGCAGCGCGGCCCAGGACCTGCTGGGTGATGCCGACGTGGTCGGCGCTTCGGCCGGCTTCAACGCCGCCTGCCACATGGTGCGCCGGGTGGCCGACACCCAGGCCACGGTGCTGTTCCTCGGCGAAAGCGGCGTCGGCAAGGAAGTGCTGGCGCGCAGCCTGCACCGGGTCAGCAAGCGTGCGGCCGGGCCGTTCGTGGCGATCAACTGCGCGGCAATCCCGGAGAACCTGATCGAATCCGAGCTGTTCGGCGTCGAACGCGGCGCCTTCACCGGTGCCGCCACCGCCCGGCCCGGCCGCTTCGAACGCGCCGACGGCGGCACGCTGTTTCTCGACGAGATCGGCATCCTCAGCTGGACCGCGCAAGGCAAGCTGCTGCGTGCGCTGCAGGAGCGCGAGATCGAGCGCGTGGGCGGCACCCGCACCCACAAGGTCGACGTGCGGCTGGTGGCCGCCACCAATCTCGACCTGCGCGAGGAAGTGCGCGCCCGGCGCTTTCGCGAGGACCTGTTCTTCCGGCTCAACGTGTTCCCGATCACCGTGCCGCCGCTGCGCCAGCGCCGTGAAGACATTCCGATCTTCATGAATCACTTCCTGCGCAAGTTCAACCAGCGCAACGGCCGCAGCGCGACCGGCTTCACCGCGCAGGCCATCGACGCAATGCTCAGCTACAGCTGGCCCGGCAACATCCGCGAGCTGGAGAACATCGTCGAGCGCGGCATGATCCTGGCGCCCGAAGGCGGCGCGATCGACGTCGTGCACCTGTTTTCCGGCGGCGAGCAGCTCGGCAGCGGCTCGCTGATGCTGGACCGCGCCGGCAGCCTGCGAGCCCGCGCCAGCCACGAAGACGCGGCCCCGGCAGCCGCCCTGGCCGCCGAGGCCGTCGCCGGCCAGTCGATCGAAACCGTGCAGGCGCGGATGATCGAGCACGCGGTTTCGCAGGCCGGCGGCAACCTGTCGGCGGCAGCGCGGGCGCTGGGCCTGACCCGGCCGCAGCTGGCCTATCGCCTGAAGCGGCTGCAACGCCGGGACGGCTGAACGCCCTGCCGTTAGGCTTCCTGTCTCCTTCCGTGTCGCGAACGTTCATCCATTGCCCATGCTGACCCTGCCGCTGACCCGCGAGCTGGTGCTCGACCGCCCGCTGGCGGACTGCTTCCGCTATCTCGCCGATTTCTCGACCACCGAGCAGTGGGACCCCGGCGTGTTCGAGGCCGACAAGACCACGCCGGGGCCGGCGCGGGCCGGCAGCACCTTCGCGCTGCGGCTGAACGTGCTGGGCCGTTCGGTGCCGGCGCAATACCGGCTGGTGACGCGCGAGGAGAACCGCCAGCTGGTGCTGCACGGCGAAGGCCCCGGCTTCACCGTCGTCGACACGCTGGATTTCGAGGCCCGCGGACAGGCCCGCACCCGGCTGCGCTACCAGGCCGCGATGCGCTGGGACGCGGTGCCGGCCCGCGTCGCGCCGCTGCTCAAGCCCTGGGCCGAACGGCTCGGCGACCAGGCGATGACCGGCCTGGTCCGGGCGCTGCTGGAGGACGGCCCGGAACAGCTGCCGAAGCGCGAACGGCTGGCGCAGAAGCTGGTCGTGCCCGGCATGGTCGCCTTCACGCAGCGTGGCTGGCGCACCCAGCATTCGCGCGGCCTGAGCCGACGCCTGGAGGGCCGCACGGTGGCGATCACCGGCGTCACCGCCGGGCTCGGGCTGGCCGCCGCCCAGGAACTGGCGCGGCTCGGCGCCCGGCTGATCCTGATCGGCCGCGACGCGGACCGGCTGGCGGCAGCCCAGCAGGCGATCCGCGACTTCGCCGGCCCCTGCGAGCTGCTGCCGTACGAGGCCGAGCTCTCCTCGCTGGCCGACACCCGTCGGCTGGCCGAGCGGCTGCTGGCCGAGCAGCCGGAACTCGACGTGCTGGTCAACAACGCCGGCGCGCTGTTCGCCGAGCGCGGCGACACCCCGGAAGGCCATGAACGCACGCTGGCGGTCAACCTGCTGAGCCCGGCGCTGCTGACCAAGCGGCTGGAACCGCTGCTGGCCCGGCGGCGCGGCCGGGTCATCAACGTGGTGTCCGGCGGCCTGTACCTGCAGGGCCTGGTGCTGGACGACCTCGACTACCTGCGCGGCGACTACGACGGCAGCAAGGCGTATGCACGCGCCAAGCGCGGCCTGCTGGCGCTGACCCGGCTGTGGGCCGATGACGAGCCGCGCATTGCCTGGCACGCGATGCATCCCGGCTGGGCGGCAACGCCGGGCGTGGCCAAGTCGCTGCCGGGCTTCGATCGCCGGATGCGGCCATTCCTGCGCACGCCGCGCCAGGGCGCCGACACCATGGTCTGGCTGGCCAGCCATCCGGCGGTCGGCGTCGGCCGCGAGGACAGCAGCGGCTTCTGGTTCGACCGCGCCCAGCGGCCGGACGCGCTGCTGCCCGGCACCGCCGTCGACACGCCGACCGCGATGTCGCTGGAAGCGGAGGTTCGGCTGCGCGGCGGCTGGTGACGCGCGGTCACACGCGGGCGCGCAGCCGCCGCATCAGCCCTTCCTGCGTGGTGCTGGCCAGCAGCTGGCCGGCGCGGTCGTACAGCCGGCCGGTGATGAAGGCGCGACCGGCAGCCGCGGTCGGCGCCTCGATGGCGTACAGCAGCCAGTCGTCGAAGCGCGCCGGCCGGTGGAACCAGATCGCGTGGTCGAGGCTGGCCATCATCATGTCCGGCTGCCCGTAGTAGCCGCCGTGCGGCAGCTTGGCCGTGCCGATCAGATCGAAATCCGACGCATAGGCCAGCAGCACCGTGTGCCATTCCGGCGGCGGCGGCCGGTCACCGGTGCAGCGGATCCACAGCCGCTGGCGGCCCGGCGTCTCGCCCGGCTTCGACTGCAGGTCCAGCGCCGGACGGATCTCGATGCCGGCGCGTTCGGCAATCACCTTCACGCCGAGCAGCCCCGGCGACACCTCCGGCGGCCCGGCCTGCCAGTCGGCGAACAGCCGGCTGCCGGATTGCAGCGCTTCCGGCGCCGGCACCTCAGGCATCGCCGGCTGGTGGTCCCAGCCGTCTTCCGGCGCGTGGAACGACACCATCATCGAGAAGATCGGCACGCTGTTCTGGATCGCCTGGACGCGCCGCGTCGTGAAGCTGCCGCCGTCGCGGATGCGCTCCACCTCGTAGATGATCGGCAGGTGCAGATCACCGGGGCGCAGGAAATAGGCGTGCAGCGACTGCGCCGGCCGGTCCTCGGGCACCGTGCGGGTCGCCGCCACCAGCGCCTGCGCCACCACCTGTCCGCCATACAGCTGCTTGAAGCCGTCGTCGCGCGACTGGCCGCGAAACAGGTTGGCGTCCAGCGTTTCAATGTCCAGCAGCGTCAGCAGGCGATCGAGCCGGTCCGGCATCCGGAAGTCCTCGTCGTGGTCGAGGCCGCCATTGTCCCGCAGCGGCGTGGTGGCCGGGCAATCGATGGCCTGCGGGTCGCCCCGATCAGCCCGATCCGCTCGCTGCGGCAGGCGTCACCGCCCGCCAGTTCGCATGCCGCTCCCAGTAGGCAACACTGCGCTGGTAGGCCGTGCGATCAAGCGGCACGTCCGAGCCGCCCTCGGCGACACCGAGCGCGTTGCGCATCATGGTGATTGGCGCCATTGGGATCTCGTCCGGTTCGGCGGTCGCCAGGCAGCCGACGATGCCCCAGTCGGCGTCGATCGGCTCGCCTTCCTTCGCCATCTGCGCGCGGCTGTAGAGGATCACCACCAGGTAGTCCGCGACCGGTGCCGTGAGCCCTTCGAACCAGCGCGTCAGTACCGGCAGTTCGTCCTTGCTGCGGGCCTCGTAACCGGAGCGCAGCAGATGCCGGTTGTCGTCGGTAATCGCCACCGTCAGGCAGCGCGTCGAGGTCCAGTTGCGATGGACGTGCAGCTTGCAGAACGGCGCGTAGCCGTCGATCACCCGCGCCGGCGCATGGGCATTCAGGTAGGCAACGAACTCGGCCGGGCTGATGTCCTGGATGGTGTTCGGGCGGCGCTGCTTCGGGAACAGGCGGGCACGGGCGAACGGCGTGAGGGTGATCGTGTCGGGCATGGTGGCGGGTCGGACAGGCAGGCGGCGGCGCAGCGCCGGCGCACTGTACCGACTGCCGCGATCGCGATGGCGCCATTCCCGCGCCGCGGCGGATGCTGCTGTCAGCCAGCCGGCGCGGTGCCGCGGCGACGGGCCGCGCGACGCGGTGAAACCGCGTCGGCCGGCGACGCCGGGATATGGGCATCGAGCAAGGTCCGCACGGCCTTGCCGGCGACGGTCAGCGGCCCCTGGCTCTGGAAGCTCAGCCGGCTCAGGTAGCCGCCTTCCATCAGCAGCATCAGGGTGTCGCCGAGCGCCTCGGGATCGCGGGCGCCGGCTTCGGCGGACAACACCCGCAAGCGGCTGCGCATCTCGGCCTTGTGTGCCTCGATGACGCGGCGTCCCGGATGATCACCTTCCGGCAACTCGACCACGGCATTGCCGAACGAGCAGCCGCGCGAGCCGTCCTTGCAGGTCAGGTGCATGTAGGTGTCGAACAGCGCTTCGATCTGTCGGCGGGCGTCGCCGGCGTGCAGTGCGATCGCGCCGTCCCACCACGCCCAGTAGTCCTGACCCTGTTCGCGCAGGTACTCGGCGATCAGCTCGTCCTTGGAATCGAAGCAGCGATAGAAGCTCATCTTGTTGGTGCCGGCTTCGGAGGCGATCGCCTCGACACCGACCGCGCGCAGGCCGTAGCGGTAGAACAGGTTGCGCGCGGTGTCGAGGATGCGGTCGCGCACACGCGGCTTCGGCGCCGCCCCGCCGCCCGGCACGGCGTGGACCGGCGCGGGGCCGGCTTCAGGGGGGGTCGTCGACTTCATGGCGGATCTCCGCTTGACAGGGGTGTTACCGGTCAGTAACTATGGCGATAAGTTACTGACCGGTAACACACAGTATCACAACCGTCACGGCCGCTCCAGACGGCCCCAGGAAGACATCGCCATGACCCCTCCGCTGACTTCGAAGACGCTCCGCTACACGCTTACCGCTTCGGCCGCCGCGCTGGCCCTGCTCGCCGGCATCGCCATTGGCAAGGAACCGAAGGCCGCCGACGCCCCGGCGGTGCCGGCCGCCACCCGGGTCACCGCCGCCGAGATCATCCACCGCGAGATCAGCAGCGCCGACGAGTTCACCGGCCGCCTCGAAGCGGTCAACACGGTGCTGATCCGGCCACGGGTCAGCGGCTACATCCAGGAGGTCGGCTTCAGCGAAGGCGAACGGGTGAAGAAGGGCCAGCTGCTGTTCCGGATCGATCCGCGGCCGTTCCAGAGCGAGGTCGATCGCCTGCAGGCGCGGCTGACCCAGACGCGCGCCGAAGCCGCGCTGGCGCGTTCCAGCAGTGATCGCGCCCAGCGCCTGCTGGCCCAGAACGCGATCGCCAGCGAGGAAGCCGAGCGCCTTGGCACCGCATCGCTGAGCGCCGAAGCCGAAATCGGCGCGATCGCCGCCCAGCTCGAGATGGCGCGCCTGAACCTCGCCTACACGCAGGTCACCGCGCCGATCGACGGCCGCGCCAGCAACCAGCGGATCACGCTCGGCAATCTGGTGACCAGCGCCGATGTGCTGACCACCGTGGTCAGCGTCGATCCGATGTACGCCAATTTCGATGTCGACGAGCAGACCTTCCTTCAGTACTCCAACGATGCCTCGCTGAGCGGCAAGTCCAGCCCGGTGCGTCTCGGTCTCGCCAACGAGCAGGGCTTTCCGCACGAAGCCCGGCTGAACTTCGTCGACAACCAGCTCAGCGCCAGCTCCGGCACCATCCGCCTGCGCGCCGTGCTGGCCAATCCGGATGGCCGCTACACGCCGGGCCTGTTCGCCCGCCTGCAGCTGCGCGGTGCCACGGTGCAAGCGGCCACCCTGGTCGACGATCGCGCGATCGGCACTGACCTCGGCAACCAGTTCGTCTACGTGATCGGCGCCGGCAACCGGGTCGAATACCGTCGCGTCACGGTCGGCGCGATGGTCGACGGCCTGCGCGTGGTCAGCGCCGGCCTGCAGCCCGGCGATGTGGTGGTGGTCAACGGCCTGCAGCGGGTCCGCCCGGGCGAGATCGTGGAAGCCGAGAAGGTGGCGATGGACCAGCGCCTCGACACCCGCCGGACGCTGGCCGGCGCGGCCTCACCGGCCGGCACCGACGACGAGGCGGCAGCGGCGGCGACGACCGCGACCCGCGGCTGAGCCGTCCGCATCGCCGGCGTCAGGCCGGATCTGCAGCGCCGCACCAGGGAGTGCCATGAACATCTCGCAATTCTTCGTCAACCGCCCGATCTTCGCGGCGGTGCTGTCCCTGCTGATCCTGATCGGCGGCGCGCTGTCGCTGCCGAACCTGCCGATCAGCGAATACCCGGAAGTGGTGCCGCCGACGGTGGTGGTGCGCGCCAGCTATCCGGGCGCCAACCCGAAAGTGATCGGCGAAACGGTGGCCACGCCGCTGGAGGAGCAGATCAACGGTGTGGAAGGCATGAGCTACATGTCGTCGCAGTCGACCAGCGACGGCGCGCTGCAGCTGACCATCACGTTCGCGCTCGGCACCGATCTCGACAAGGCGCAGGTGCAGGTGCAGAACCGCGTGGCGCAGGCGCTGCCGAAGCTGCCGGAAGAAGTGCAGCGGCTCGGCGTGACCACCAACAAGAGCTCGCCCGACCTGACGATGGTGGTGCATCTGCTGTCGCCGGATGACCGCTACGACATGCTGTACCTGTCGAACTACGCGCGCCTGAACATCAAGGACGAGCTGCTGCGCCTCGACGGCGTCGGCGACGTGCAGATCTTCGGCCTCGGCGACTACAGCATGCGGGTCTGGCTCGATCCGCAGAAGCTGGCGGCGGTACGGATGACCACTAGTGACGTGGTCAAAGCAATCCGCGAGCAGAACGTGCAGGTCGCGGCCGGTGCGCTGAACGCGCCGCCGACCCACAGCGAGCAGAGCTTCCAGCTCAACATCAACACCCGTGGCCGGCTGGTCACCGAGGACGACTTCGGCAACATCGTGCTGCGCAGCGAAGCGGGCGGCGCGGCGATCCACCTGCGCGACGTGGCCCGCGTCGAACTCGGCTCCAGCCAGTACGCGCTGCGCAGCCTGCTCGACAACAAGCCGGCCACCGCGA
Organism: uncultured Nevskia sp.; assembly: GCA_964411025.1. Taxonomy (GTDB): domain Bacteria; phylum Pseudomonadota; class Gammaproteobacteria; order Nevskiales; family Nevskiaceae; genus Nevskia. The sequence continues at coordinate 915 of CAYPJK010000017.1, read as the reverse complement.
TCCCGGTGTTCCAGCGGCCCGGCTCGAACGCCATCGAGATCTCCAACGCCGTGCGCCGGAAGATGGACACGCTGAAGAAGGACTTCCCGGAAGGCGTCGACTACCGGATCGTCTACGACCCCACCGTATTCGTGCGCGGCTCGATCGAAGCCGTGGTGCACACCCTTTTCGAAGCCGTACTGCTGGTGGTGCTGGTGGTGATCCTGTTCCTGCAGACCTGGCGCGCGTCGATCATTCCGCTGGTGGCGGTACCGGTGTCGTTGATCGGCACCTTCGCGGTGATGAAGATCGCCGGCTTCTCGCTGAACGCACTGTCCCTGTTCGGCCTGGTGCTGGCGATCGGCATCGTCGTCGATGACGCGATCGTCGTGGTCGAGAACGTCGAGCGCAACATCGCACTCGGCAAGTCGCCGAAGGCCGCGACCCGGCAGGCGATGAGGGAAGTCACCGGACCGATCGTCGCCACCGGCCTCGTGCTGTGCGCGGTGTTCGTGCCGACCGCCTTCATCAGCGGACTGAGCGGCCAGTTCTACCGGCAGTTCGCGCTGACCATCGCGATCTCGACGGTGATCTCGGCGTTCAACTCGCTGACCTTGAGCCCGGCGCTCGCCGCGATTCTGCTGAAAAGCCACGACGCACCGAAGGACCGCCTGAGCCGCTGGATGGACCGGGGCTTGAGCGGGCTGTTCCGGCCGTTCAACCGCGTGTTCGAGGCCGGCTCGAACCGCTATGTCGGCATCGTCGGCGGCATCACCCGGCGCAGCGCGATGGCGCTGCTGGTCTACGGCGGGCTGATCGGCCTGACCGTGCTCGGCTTCCGGCAGGTGCCGGGCGGCTTCGTGCCACCCCAGGACAAGCAGTATCTGGTGTCGTTCGCGCAGCTGCCGGACGCCGCCTCGCTGGACCGCACCGAGG
>CAYPJK010000016.1:0-15817 GCA_964411025.1 uncultured Nevskia sp. | reverse complement strand
GAAGGCGTCGACGTCCTGGCGGCTGAAGCCTTCCAGTGACGCGATCAGGTCGGCGCCGATGCCCTGCGGGGCAAAGCCGAGCTGCTCGTTGATGCGCGGGTCCATGGCCCAGGCGCCGCCGTCGCTGCCCATCGGCCAGCGCGACATGCTCTCGACGCCGCCGGCGACGACCAGGTCTTCCTGGCCGGACATCACCTTCATCGCCGCCAGATTCACCGATTCCAGGCCCGAGGCGCAGAAGCGGCTCTGGGTCACGCCCGGCACGTTCTCGGCCCAGTTGGAATACAGCACCGCCGTGCGGGCGATGTCGGCGCCCTGTTCGCCGACCGGCGTCACGCAGCCGATCACCACGTCGTCGACCTGCGAGGTGTCGAGCCGGTTGCGGGTTTCGAGCGCGTTGAACAGGTTGCCGAGCAGGTGGACCGGCGTCACTTCATGCAGGCTGCCGTCTTTCTTGCCCTTGCCGCGCGGCGTCCGCACGGCGTCGAAAATATAGGCTTCGGTCATCGGGTAATCCCTGGTGTTGGCCGCTACACGGCCGGCGGTTGAGGAGGAGTGGGAACAAGCTTCCAGCGCTGAGTCGACGGCGTCGGTTCGTGATCTTGCAGCTTAGGGTAATGTTGATTACGATCACTTGCCTTCAGCCAATCGCCACAGACGACTTCAGCGAAGCGGCCAGTCCCACTATAGTGTTGAAAGCGTAGGAACGAGGATAAAGACCGTGCCGCAGCGCGTCAAACCGCCGATGGGCGTCATGCGGCCGAACGTAACGATCATTACCGAACGGGTGCCAGACAATGCGTTTGAAAGCCAGCGGCAGTGCCGCAGATGGTGGAAGGGATGGCGCGCTTACCGCTGATCGCGCCGCACTCGATCCGGATACCCGGGCGCGGATCGAGCAGGCGGTGCTCGACATCTTCTCGGAGCGGGAATTCCATCGCGTCGGGCTGATCGAGGTGGCGCGCGGCGCCAATGTCAGCCTGCAGACAATCTACAAGTACTACGGCAGCAAGGAGGCCCTACTTTTTTCCTGCCTCGATGCGTGGATGGGCCGGCTTGCGGCCCGGATGATCGACCACCTGCAGGGCATCGAGGACTTCAAGGAGAAGTTCCGCAAGGTGTTCTGGGTGACGCTCGATTTCTTCGAGAAGAACCCCAAGGTTGCCCAGCTGATCATGTCGTCGGTGTACGTCAACACCTGGCGCAAGCAGGACAACTACCAGAACCCGCTGCTGTTCAGCACCTTCATCCGCGTGCTTGGCGAGGGTCGCGCCAAGGGCGTGCTGAACGACGAGGTCGACGAGAAGATCCTGCTCGATTACATCTTCGGGGTCATCGCCCGTCTGGTGCAGATGTACATCCACCGGGGCCAGAAGGAACCGCTGACCCGGCAGGCGAACGTGCTGTTCGAGATGCTCTGGCGGGCGATCGCCAAGCCGGGCTGAAACGGACCGGGCGCGCTCAGGGGCGGCCAGCGAGCAGCGCGGTCAGCATGCCCAGCGCCAGCGCGATCAGCAGCACGCCCATCGCGCGGTCGATCCAGTGTGCGACGCCGAGCAGCCGCCGGCGCACCGCCGGGTGACCGAGCGTCCAGGCCACGAAGCTGAACCAGAGGCCGGTGGCTACGATCATCCAGGCGCTCAGCGCCAGCTTCAGCGCGGTGGAGGTCGCGCCGGTGATGACCGCCGAACACAGCGCGACGAAGAACAGCATCGCCTTGACGTTCAGCAGATTGGTGGCCAGCCCGATGGTGAAGTCGCCGCCGGCGGCGCGCTGGCCGTCGGTCATCACCGAGGCGGCAGGATCGTCCAGCGGCCGGGCGCGGATCGCACCCCAGCCGATCCACAGCAGCAGCGCCGCCCCGACCAGCTGCAGCAACTGCAGCAGCGCCGGGTAGCGTTCGATTGCGAAAGCCAACCCGAACATGCCGTAGGCGACATGGAAGGTGATGCCGCTGGCGATCCCGAGTGCGGTCAGCAGGCCGGCGCGGCGGCCGTGCGCCAGTGTCTGCCGGGTGATCACCGCCAGGTCCGGCCCTGGGCTCATCACCGCCAGCGCATGGGCCAGGGCGACTGTCGCGAACAGCGACGCCGGGCCGGTGGCGACGCTGCTCACGCGGCGTAGGTCGAATCGAGGTAGGCGAGAATCGCTTCGGATTCGAACATCTCGGTGCCGGTGTTCGGATCGACCAGGTACGGCACCTGGACGCGGCCGGCACGCGCCAGCAGCGCCACGCGGTTGCGGCCTTCGACCGGCAGCTCCGGGAAGAACGTCGAGCGAATCTGCGGCGGGCCGACATCCTCCCAGCGCGCCTTGGCGGTGTTGTGCAGCACGTAGGGCAATTCCAGTTCGCAGAGGCGCTCGCGCACCAGCCGCGAATACGGGCTTGATTCGAAGCTGTACAACGCCAGCGGCTGCGCTGGCGCTTTCGAAGGCGCTGCCTTCAGGCCGCGCGCGGCGCGGGCCAGCGTGGTGGTGACCGATGCCGCGATCGACGCCGTGCGCCGCAGGCCGCGCGGCGCGCGCAGCTGGCCGCCATAGGTCTCGGCCAGGTAGTCGATGATGTCCGCCGATTCGTGCAGCGAACGGCCGTTGTTGGGGTCGACCAAGAACGGGAACAGGGACTTGCCACCGAGCTTCACCGCTTCCGGACGGAACCGGGTACCGCCGGCCGGGCAGGGCAGGATCAGCACATCCAGATCCATTTCGCTGAGCGCCTCGCGGACCAGCCGGCAGAAGGGGCTCGCCTCGAACTCGTACAGCTTCAGCAGCTGCTCGGGCTGCCGGGTGGTCGGCCGGAACGAGAGACTGCCGCGCCAGCCGCGGGCAGTGGACGCGAACACGGAACTCACAACCTTCAGCTGATGGACAACGGACATGGGCGGCAGGCCTGGAAAGTGGATGCGATGGACGGGCCGGAGAGCACCGTGAACGGTCGTATTATCAGGCCGCGAGCGGTGCCGCGGCGGGCCTGGCTTCAAACCTTCGCCGCCGCCGGCGCATCCGAGCAGCAATGACGACCGCGACCCTGACCATGACGATGGACGCTGCCCTGCCTGCCGCAGCCGCAGGCCCGGACGCCGGGCCCGAGGATCATCAGCTGGCGCGCCTGGCGGCGGCGGGTGACGCGCGGGCGTTCGAGCAGCTGTACCGCGCCAACGTCGATCGCATCCACGGCCTGTGCCTGCGTCTCTGCCACGGCGATGTCGCCCGTGCCGAGCAGGCCACCCAGGACGCCTTCGTCCGCGCCTGGGAAAAGCTCGGCAGCTTCCGGGGCGAGAGCCGCTTCAGCACCTGGATGCACCGGCTGACCGTCAACGTCGTGCTCGGCGAGCATCGCCTGCTGCGCCGCTGGGTGACCTTCGAGGACGAATTCCAGCCCGGTGCCGATGGCGAATCCGGCAGCGATGGCCTGGACCCGATCGAGCCGATCCGCCAGGAAGACCTCGGCAGCCGCATCGACCTGGAGCGGGCGCTGGCCAAGTTGCCGAAAGGTGCCCGCACCGTGCTGATGCTGTACGACGTCGAGGGTTACCAGCACGACGAAATCAGCGAGCTGACCGGCATTGCCGTCGGCACCTCGAAGGCGCAGCTGCACCGCGCGCGCCGCCTGCTGCAGGCCATGCTGTCATGAGCCACGAAACCGACCCGCACCACCCGGCGGTGCCAGAGCCGTCACCAGCGCCCGTCGCGCTGGCAGTGCTGCGCCGTGACCAGGCGCCGGGCCGTGACCTCTGGCCCGGCATCGCGGCCCGCCTGGCCGATCCGGCCGAGCGCGATCAGCTGACGCTTCCCGAGTCGCTGGCCACCGAGCTGCGGACGCTGAGCCGAGATCTGGCCCCGGCGCAGGACCTTTGGGCCGGGATCGCCGCCCGGATCGACCGCCGCGCGCCACGCCGCTGGCTGCGGCTGCGCGGCTGGGCGGCAGCCGCCTCGCTGGCGGCGTCGTTGCTGGTCGTGATCGGCCTTGTTGCCGAGCGTCGGCCGCCGACGGCCGAGGTGGCGAAAGCACCGCTGCGGCCATCTGCCGAAGCCTTCGCCGCGACCATTGGCTACACCCGTGGCGGCGAGGATGCGGCGGCGCTGCAGCGCGCCAGCTACCGGCCGATGTCCCGTGAAGCGCGGGCGCTGGTGCGCGCCAATCTGAAAATCGTCAACAGCGCCGAGGCGCAGATCGAAAAGGCGATGGCCGCCGATCCTGACGACGCCGCTTACCTGCAGACGCTGCTCGACAGCGCCCGCCAGCAGCAGCGCGGCCTGCAGGCCGCGCTGGCTGCGCCGCCCTGAATTGCTGCCTGTCCCGAGACCTCACGCCATGTTCCGCCCGCGTTCTCACCGCACCGCCATCCTCGCTGCCGCCGTGCTGGCTGCCAGCCTGCCGGCCATGGCCGTCGACGCCCCGGCTGCGCCTGCCGCCCCGCGCCCGCAGCCGCTGAGCGCCGATCTCGACGGTTCGGCCGAGCGTCGCGTTGAACAACTGGCGCAGGCCGAGGCGCAGCGCATCGAAGCGATGGTCGCCGCTGCCGAAGCAGATGCCGGCAGCGGCACGCGCTACGGCAGCAGCGATGCCGGTGGCGCGGTGATCGACCAGCTTCGGTCGCTCAAGTCGAACGGCCGCGTCTATGTCAACAACGTCGCCGGAATCATCGACGTGTCGGTCTGGGACCGGAACGAAGTGAAGATCGACGGGCGGCTCGGCAGCAGCCAGGACACGCTGGACATCAGCGGCGACAGCAACGAGCTGAACCTCGTGGTCAAGCTGCCCAAGAAGTCGCGCAGCAGCCATGACACCGTGCTGGAGCTGAAGGTGCCCGGCAATGCCCGCATCGACCTGGAATCGGTCAGTGCCGATGTCATCGTCAACGGCGCGCGCGGTCCGGTGAAGGTCAATACCGTCAGCGGCGACATGCGGCTGGTGCTGGCCGCGCCGGAGGTCATCGTGCAGACCGTCAGCGGCGATCTGAAGCTGAAGGCGCCGGCGGCGCGCGTCACGCGCATCAACAGCGTCAGCGGCGATCTCGAGCTGGACGGTCTGGGTGGCACGCTGGCGCTGGAAACGGTATCCGGCAATGTCGAGCTGGTGCGCGGCGGCCGCTTTTCCGAGATGAAGCTGAAGTCGATCAGCGGCGACATGCGGCTCGACGTCGCGCTCGATGCGGCGGCCCAGATCAGCGGCCAGTCGCTGTCGGGCGAGATCACCATGATCGTGCCGCAGTCGCTGGCCGGCACGGCGGTGCTGAAGAGCTTCAGCGGCGATGTCGAATGCGAGGGCGCACGCACGGTGGAGAACCACGCCAGCCGCAAGCGCGAATACGTCTGGGGCGATGGCCGCGGCGCGCGCGTGGACCTGTCGAGCTTCAGCGGCGACATCCGCATCGAGCGCAAGTAGCGCGGGCCGCAGGCCGGCAGCCGGACGCGATCCGCTACGATCCGCGCGTGACCGCTGCCGCCTGACTGAAAGCCGATGCCTTACGACCTCGCGTCCCGACTGGTGGTCGGGCTCGCGTCCAGCGCGCTGTTCGATCTGCGCGAATCCCACCAGGTGTTCCGCGACGCCGGCGAGGAGGTCTACCGCCAGTACCAGCGCGCGCATCGCCATCGCGTGCTGGCGCCCGGCGTGGCGTTTCCGTTCATCAAGCGGCTGCTGTCTTTGAACAGTCTGCGGCCAGGCGATCCGCTGGTCGAGGTGATCCTGCTGTCGAAGAACGATCCCGACACCGGCCTGCGGGTCATGGATTCGATCGCCGCACACGGGCTCGGCATCAGCCGCGCGGTGTTCCTGCAGGGGCGCTCGCCACACCGCTATATCGACGCGCTCGACATCAGCCTGTTCCTGTCCGCCGATGAAGCCGACGTGCGCGCCGCCAACGCGGCTGGCCATGCGGCGGGGCAGGTGATGGACTCGGCATTCGTCGATCAGGATGGCGACCAGGAACTGCGGATCGCCTTCGATTTCGACGGCGTGCTGGCCGACGACCAGTCGGAAGCGGTGTTCCAGGCGGCCGGCCTCGACGAGTTCCACCAGCACGAGCGCCGCCATGCGGCGATCCCGGTCAGCCCTGGCCCGCTGGCGCCGTTCCTGCGGAAGCTGCAGCACATCCAGGCGATCGAGGACGAGCAGGCGCTGGCCGATCAGGACTACGCGCGCCGGCTGCGCGTTTCGATCGTCACGGCACGCAATGCACCGGCGCACGAGCGGGTGGTCACCACGCTGCGGGACTGGGGGGTCAATGCCAACGAGGCCTTCTTCCTCGGTGGCATCGAGAAGCGGCAGGTGCTGTCGGTGCTGAAGCCGCACATCTTCTTCGACGACCAGCAGAGCCATCTCACCCCTGCGGCCGCCGACCTGCCCTGCGTGCACATTCCGTTCGGGGCGCTGAACCGGCCACGCTGAACGCGGCCGCGTCAGCGCTCTCGCGATCAGTGCCGGAAGTGGCGCACGCCGGTGAACACCATCGCCATGCCGGCTTCATCGGCGGCGGCGATCACTTCGCTGTCGCGCATCGAGCCGCCCGGCTGGATCACCGCGACGATGCCGGCCTTGGCGGCTGCGTCGATGCCGTCGCGGAACGGGAAGAACGCGTCGGAGGCCATCACCGAGCCGGCGACGACGAGCTTTTCGTCCGCTGCCTTGATGCCGGCGATCTTTGCTGAATAGACGCGGCTCATCTGGCCGGCGCCGACGCCGATCGTCTGGCGGTTCTTCGCGTAGACGATGGCGTTGGACTTCACGAACTTGGCGACCTTCCAGGCGAAGATCAGGTCGTGCAGTTCGGCTTCGGTCGGCGCGCGCTTCGTCACCACTTTCAGCTCGGCTTCCGTGATCACGGCCAAGTCGGCCGTCTGGATCAGCAGGCCGGAGCCGACGCGCTTCAGGTCATGGCTGTTATGCGCATCGCCGTGCGGAATCACCAGTACTCGGACATTCGCCTTGGTCTTCAGCACGTCCAGCGCCTCCGCCGAGTAGCTCGGTGCCAGCAGCACCTCGATGAACTGGCGGCCGACCATCGCGCTGGCCGTCGCCGCATCGACTTCCCGATTGAAGGCGATGATGCCGCCGAAGGCGCTGGTCGGATCGGTCTGGTAGGCGAGTTCGTAGGCCTGGCCGATGCCGTCGAGGCTGACTGCCACACCGCAGGGATTGGCGTGCTTGACGATCACGCAGGCCGGCTTGACGAAGCTGCGCACGCATTCCCAGGCGGCGTCGGCATCAGCGATGTTGTTGTACGACAGCTCCTTGCCCTGCAGCTGCTGGAAGGTGCCGAGCGTGCCGGGCAGCGGATTGAGGTCGCGGTAGAACGCCGCGCGCTGGTGCGGGTTCTCGCCGTAGCGCAGGTCCATGACCTTCTCGAAGCGCAGGTTGGCCTGGCCCGGGAATGTCGCCTTGCTGCCATCGGCTTCGATCGCAGACAGGTAGTCGCTGATCGCGGCGTCGTAGGCGGCCACGCCATTGAACGCGGCGACCGCAAGCCTGAAGCGGGTGGCTTTCGTGATGCCGCCTTCGCGATCGAGTTCGGCGAGCAGTTCGGCGTACTGCGAGGCCTTGGTCACCACCGCGACATCGGCGTGATTCTTCGCCGCCGAGCGCAGCATCGCCGGGCCGCCGATGTCGATGTTCTCGATCGCGTCCTCGAACGTGTGATCGGGCTTGGCGACGGTCGCTTCGAACGGATAGAGGTTCAGCACCAGGATGTCGATCGGGGCGATGCCGTGCTCGGCCATCACCGCGTCGTCGAGCCCGCGCCGGCCGAGCAGGCCGCCGTGGATCTTCGGGTGCAGGGTCTTGACGCGGCCGTCCATCATTTCCGGGAAGCCGGTGTGGGCCGACACTTCGGTGACCGCGACGCCCTTGTCGCGCAGCAGCTTGAAGGTGCCGCCGGTCGACAGCAGTTCGATGCCGCGCTGGCTTAGGGCCTGCGCCAGTTCGACGATGCCGGACTTGTCGGAGACGGACAGCAGGGCGCGGCGCGGTTTCAGCAGGGTCATGGCGGTTTCGTGGGTTGGAACGGCATCAACAGCGGGGAATCAGGGGAGACCCGTTGGCGGGTGCGTTGCGCGCATCGGCAGCCTGAAGGGCTGGCGAGGCTGCTGGATGGGGGCGCGATGTTGCCGGCAGGCACGCACGCGTCCAGGCGCTGGCTCAGCGCGTGCTGATGCCGTATTGGGAGAGCTTCTTGCGCAGCGTGGCGCGGTTCAGACCGAGCAGTTCGGCGGCCCGCGACTGGTTGCCGTCGCAGTAGTCGAGCGTGGCGCGCAGCAGCGGCGGCTCGACCTGTTCGAGCACGGTGTCGTACAGATTCAGGGTTTTCGGCGTGTGGCCGTTCAAGGTCCGGAAGTACGCTTCCATGCACTCGGCGACCGAGGTGCACAGCGGCTTGCTGTCGTCGCTGCGGACCGCCGGAACACGGGATTCCGGGGACCCGACATCGGCCGGCTTCGCGTCGGCGGCGTGGGGGTTCAGGGAGGACATGGCGCTCGACCGCGATGACTGACAGCACTGCCGACGTCATCACTTGTTCACAAAGGGGACGGGGATGATACCGACGGACCCCCGGTGCCGGTAGCTCCGTTCGTCACATGACGGCCGCCAGTTGCGTCCCCCCACCCGTCAACCCTGTTATCCGCCGCGTTTGACGCCACTGATGCGGTTCCAGCCGTCGCGTTCGCCATCGGCTTCGAAATCGAACCACGGCGCGTAGGCGGCGCGCACGTCCTCGGCCTGCCGTTCGAGCAGCCCGGCCAGCACGACGCGGCCGCCGCTGCGGGTCGCAGCCGCTAGCTTCGGTGCCAGTTCGATCAGCGGCCGCGCCAGGATGTTGGCCAGCACGAGGTCGAACTGCGGCAGCGGCGGATGGTCGATGCCGGCGCAGCGGATCCGTTCGGCCACCTGATTGGTGGCGGCGTTGTCGAGCGTCGCGGTGATCGCCTGCGGATCGATGTCGATCGCCAGCGCCGAGGCGGCACCCAGCTTCAGGGCCGAGATCGCCAGCACGCCGGAGCCGCAGCCGTAGTCGAGCACGGCCTTGCCGGCCACCGCATTCAACGACAGCCAGTCGAGACACATCGACGTGCTCGGATGGGTGCCGGTACCGAACGCCAGACCCGGATCGAGATGGACGATCACCGCGTCCTGCGCGGTCACTTCGCAGCCGGTCGGGCAGATCCACAGCCGTTCGCCGAACTGCATCGCTTCGGCGTGATCGAGCCAGGCACGGACCCAGTCGCGATCCTCGACCGTCAGCAGCTCGGTGCTGGCCGTGTCGCCGTCCGGCAGTTGCTCGGCCAGGGCGGCGCGCACGGTATCCAAATCGGTGCCGACATTGAACAGGCCCCGCGTGATGGTGGCCGGCCACAGCGGCGTTTCACCCGGCAGCGGCTCGAGTACCGGCACATCGGCGGCGTCGGTCATTGTCACCGACAGCGCGCCGCAGGCCAGCAGGATTTCCTCGGCGAACTCCGGGTGGTGGCTGGCAACGGCCAGCTCGACCCATGTGCTCAATGGGCGTCGCCGGTGCCGCCCGCCGCCTTGTCAAGCATCGACGCGAGGTAGTGGATGTGATGCGTGCCGGCGCAGAACACCGGATCATTCAGGATCATCTGCTGCAGCGGGATGTTGGTGACGATGCCTTCGACGATCATCTCGTCGAGCGCGGTGCGCATGCGGGCGATCGCGCTTTCCCGCGTCGGGCCGTGGACGATCAGCTTGCCGATCATCGAGTCATAGTTCGGCGGCACGCGGTAGCCGGCGTAGACGTGGCTGTCCATGCGCACGCCGGGGCCGCCCGGCGTATGCCACTTCTTCACTTCGCCCGGGCTCGGCGTGAACTTGAACGGGTCTTCCGCGTTGATGCGGCACTCGATCGCGTGGCCGGTGATGCGGATGTCTTCCTGCTTGAACGGCAGCGGCTCGCCGGCCGCCACGCGGATCTGCTGTGCGATCAGGTCGACGCCGGTGATCATCTCGGTCACCGGATGCTCCACCTGGATGCGGGTGTTCATCTCGATGAAATAGAAGCGGCCGTTCTCGTAAAGGAACTCCATCGTGCCGGCGCCGCGATAGCCGATGCGCTTGCAGGCATCGGTGCACAGCTTGCCGATCTCCGCGCGCTGTGCCGGCGTGATGCCGGGCGCGGTCGCTTCCTCGATGACCTTCTGGTTGCGGCGCTGCATCGAGCAGTCGCGTTCGCCGAGGAACACGGCATTGCCGTGCTCGTCGGCCAGTACCTGGATCTCGATGTGGCGCGGCACTTCGAGATACTTCTCGAGAAACACCGAGCCGTCCTTGAACGCCTGCAGCGCTTCCTGGCGGGCGATCTTGATCGAGCCGATCAGGTCGGCGGGCTTGCGCACGACATGCATGCCGCGCCCACCGCCACCGAAGGCGGCCTTGATCAGCACCGGGTAGCCGATCTTCTCGGCGATGGCCAGACATTCGGCCTCGTCGTCCGGCAGGATGCCGTCGGAGCCGGGTACGCAGGGCACGCCGGCGGCGATCATCTCGGCCTTGGCGGTGGTCTTGCCGCCCATCAGGCGAATGGTTTCCGAGCGCGGGCCGATGAACACGAAGCCGCTCTTCTCGACCGATTCCGCGAAGTCCGCGTTCTCGCTCAGGAACCCGTAGCCGGGATGGATGGCATCGGCCTGCGTCACTTCGGCGGCGGAAATGATCGCCGCCATGTTCAGGTAGCTGCCGGTGGCCGCAGCACCGCCGATGCAGACCGTTTCATCGGCCAGGCGGACATGCTTCAGGTCGCGGTCGGCGGTGGAATGCACGGCCACCGTCTTGATGCCGAGTTCTCGGCAGGCGCGCAGGATGCGCAGCGCGATTTCGCCTCGGTTGGCGATCAGGATCTTGTTGAACATGGATGTCCTTCTATTGAGCAGTCCGGTCCATGGATGGCCCGGTCTTGAACAGGATGTTCACTCGATGACGAACATCGGCTGGTCGAATTCCACCGGCTTCTCGTTGTCGACCAGGATCTCGACGACCACGCCGGACTTGTCCGACTCGATCTGGTTGAGCATCTTCATCGCTTCGATGATGCACAGCGTCTGGCCTGCCTTGACCGTCTGGCCCACCTCGACGAACGCCTTCGCGCCCGGCGACGGCGTGCGATAGAAGGTGCCAACCATCGGCGCCTTGACCACATGGCGATTCTCGGCGGCTTTCGGCGCAGCGGCCGGAGCGGCGATAGGCGCTTCAGCTGCCGGGGCTGCGGCCGGAGCGGCAGCCGGGGCCGGTGCGCTGGCCGGTGCAGCCAGCGGCTGCGGGGCGGCGGCATAGAACTGCGGCGGGGCCTGCATCGCGCCGGTCGGATAACGCGAGATACGCACCGATTCCTCGCCTTCCTTGACCTCCAGCTCGGCGATGCCCGATTCCTCGACGAGATCGATCAGCGTCTTGATCTTGCGCAAATCCATGGTGTTCCTGCTCCCCATTACGAGTGTGGTGCCAGCCGTGCGTGGACGGCAGTGAGCGCGAGTTGGTAACCGATGGGGCCCAGCCCCACGATCACACCCTGCGCGATGTCGGAAAAGTACGAGTGATGCCGGAAAGCGTCGCGCGCGTGCACGTTCGACAGGTGCACTTCGACGAACGGAATCGCCACGCCCAGCAGGGCGTCGCGCAGGGCGATCGAGGTATGCGTGTAGGCGCCGAAGTTGGCGATGATGAAGGCGGTGCCATCGGCCCGGGCAGCGTGCACGCGGTCGACCAGCGCACCTTCGTGATTGCTCTGGAAGCAGGCCAGCTGATGACCCAGGGTGGCGGCCTGCGCGGTCAGCGACTGTTCGATGTCCGCCAGCGTCGCAGCGCCATAGATCGCCGGCTCGCGGGAGCCGAGCAGATTGAGGTTGGGGCCGTTCAGCAGCAGCAGTCGACTCACACGACGCGCTCGTCAACAGAAGACTCCGGATTCTGCCCGAAGCCTTGTCGGCGTACAACCGGAAACTCAAATTGCCAGAAGATGGCTGCCGATCCGTCGGGTTTGGAGACAGATCAGCGCAAAGCGGGCCTCGGAAGCCGGCACTCGGATGGCTGGCGGCAGGTGCCGCTCAGCGCGGCAGGTTTTTCTCGATCAGCGCCACCAGATCCGCTTCGCTGTACTCGCCGAGCTGGCGTTCCAGCACCCGGCCGTCGGCGGCGATCACCACCGAGAACGGCAGGCCGCCCTGCTCGTTGCCGAGCTTGGTCATCAGGTCGAGGATGTCCTCGGGCGTGCCGACGGCGACCGGGTAATTGAACTGCAGGCCCGGCGCGGCGCGGCGGGCGTCTTCGATGTCGTCGACCGCCGGCCCGATGATCTGCAGGCCCTTCGCCCCGTAACGCGCCTGCATCTGCACGAGCGCGGGAATCTCGTGCAGGCAGGGCGCGCACCAGGTGGCCCAGAAATTCACGATCAGCAGCTTGCCCTTGTAGTCGTCCAGCGAGAACGCCCGGCCGTCGAGTTCCGCCAGCTGGAGCCCGGCCGGAAGGCGTTCGTTGTCGCCCGCCGGGGTGCTGCCGACCTGCGCGGTGTCATCGGCATCCGGCTGGGCGCCGGGCCGCAGCAGGAACACGGCAACACCGGCAGCAAGGGCAACGATGCAGGCGGCGACGAGCGTCAGGTTCGGACGTGCGGAGGACATTGGAGCGTGAGAAGGGCGGGCCGGCAGGAAATCTAGGGAGTCGCGATGTCGACGGTGCGGGTCACCGGCGGGTAGCAGACGCCGGCTTCGGCGCAGCCTTGCCAGCGCAGCCGCAACCGGGTCGGCACGCGCTGGCCGGTCGCGAACGGCAGGTCGGCGTCGAGCGTGGTCGTGTAGATCTCGACATCGCCGAAGTGTTCGTCATGCCGGGGCTGCCCCGGCGGCAGGCGCAGTGCCGGCAGTGCTGCGCCGCCCTCGGCTGGCTCGACGGCCAGGCGATGGCGGTACAGGTAATAGCCGGGCGCAATCAGCCAGCTCAGGTGGATGCCGCCCGGCGCGCGCCGCGCCTCGACCAGCTGGAACGCCTGGTCCGCGCTCAGCAGCGCCGACTCGCCCTGCGGCTTGCGGCTCAGATCGAGCGCACGGCTGCCGAGGCTGGCGCCGAGCAGCGACAACAGGATGATCAGGCGGACCAGCGGCATCGGGCGTTCGGGGAAGGGTGTCGAGGGCAGCTCAGCGGACGGCGGTCGCCAGCCACTGCAGATAGGCCGGCAGGCCCGCGGCGATATCGACCGCCACCACCTCCGGAAGTTCGTAGGGATGGCGCTGGCGCACGCCGGCCTCCAGCGCGGCATAGCGTGCGGCGGTGGTCTTGGCGATCAGCAGCGATTCATCGGCGCGTTCGACGGCATCCTGCCAGCGGTAGACCGAGCGCAGGCCCGGCAGCACGTTGACGCAGGCGGCCAGCCGCGCCTCGACCAGCGCCGCCGCCAGCGAATCGGCAGCATCGGGCGGACAGCTGATCAGCACCAGCAGGGCGGTGTCGGATTCCATGGTGGGCAGAGTGTGCCGCGTGTACGGCGTTTGCGGGGAGCGGGCGTCGCGCGGCGGCAGCGTCCGCCCGCAGGTGATTTTGCCTCGCGATGCCGCGATGCTGGCGTCCCGACCGATGGAGTGCCGATTGATGACCCCTTCCGTTCGCGCCCGCCGCATCGCCGCGCGATACCAGCTCCGCGCGCCGTGAGCGCGGCGGCGATCCCGGTGACGGTGCTGACCGGCTTTCTCGGCGCCGGCAAGACCACGCTGGTCAACCGCCTGCTGCGCGAAGCGCATGGCCGGCGCTTGGCGGTGATCGAGAACGAATACGGCGCCGTCAATGTCGACGCCGACCTGCTGGTCAACGACGGCGGCGAAACCATCGTCCAGCTCACCAACGGCTGCGTCTGCTGCACGGTGCGTGGCGATCTGGCCGATGCGCTGGAGCGGCTGGCCGCCCGCCGCGCGGCCGGCGAGATCGCCTTCGACCACGTGCTGATCGAGCCGACCGGGCTCGCCGATCCCGGCCCGATCGTGCGCACGTTCATGGCGGGCACCGCGCTGCAGGCGCGCTATTTCCTCGACGGCGTGGTGACGCTGTTCGATGGCCTGCACGGACTGCGCTCGCTCGGCGAGTCGGTCGAAGCCCAGGCGCAGCTGGCCTATGCCGACCGGGTGCTGGTGACCAAGGTCGACCAGCTGCCGGATGCCGCCGCGATCGAGGCCGTGATCGTCCGCCTGCGTGCGGCCCAGGCGGTTGCCGAGATTGTGCCGATCGACCTGCTCAATGCGCCGTGGGGTGAGATGTTCGATGCCCTGCTGGCGCTGCGCGGTTACCAGTTCGACCGCGTGGTCTGGGCGCCGAAGCTCGGTGCCGACAACCGCGTCGAGCACACGCGCGGCGTCGGCAGCGTGCTGTTCACGGCCGATTCGCCGCTCGATGGCGCCCGCCTGAACGCGGCGCTGGCGGCGATCGATGCCCGCTATGGCGAGCGCATGTGGCGCATCAAGGGTGTTCTGGCGGTGCACGGCGTACGCAGCCGGCTGATCGTGCAGGGTGTGCAGGGGCTGTTCCAGACCCATCCGTCGACGCCGTGGCGGCTGTTCGAACCGCAGCGCAGCCGGCTGGTGCTGATCGGCTGCGATCTCGATCGCGACTGGCTGCTGCAGCAGCTGGGTGACTGCCTGCAGACAGCCGTTGCCGCGCCACTGCACTGAGCGCCGGCCGACGCCGGACGCGCGCCCGGCGCAGGGGCCGGGGGCGGGCTAAAATCCGCGTCCCTGACGCCGCTCCCCGTGGCGCACCCGAAGCCGCCATGTCCATCTCCGCTCCGATCCGCATTACCTTCCCCGACGGTAACGTCAAGCAGTTCGATGCCCCGCCGACCGGCCTGGCGATCGCCACCGGCATCTCGCCGGGCCTCGCCAAGAAGGCCGTGGTGGTCAGGGTCAATGGCGAGCTGTGGGACCTGACGCGGCCGATCGACCGCGACGCCGCCTTCGAGATCGTCACCCGCGACAAGCCGGAAGCGCTGGAAGTGATCCGCCACGACGCCGCCCATGTGCTGGCGCAGGCAGTGCAGGAGCTGTTCCCCGGCACCCAGATCACCTTCGGGCCATCGACCGAGCATGGTTTTTATTACGACTTTGCCCGCGATGTGCCGTTCACCGATGCCGACCTGGCGACCATCGAGCAGCGGATGCGCAACATCGTCAAGCGCGACCTGCCGATCGTCCGCGAGGTCTGGTCGCACGAAGCGGCCGTCGCCCACTTCGAGCGAACCGGCGAGCGCTTCAAGGCCGAATGGATCCGCGACGGCATCGCGGCCGACGAGGAACTGACGATCTACAAGCAGGGCGAGGCCTGGCTGGACATGTGCCTCGGCCCGCATCTGCCGTCGACCGGCAAGCTCGGCACCGCGTTCAAGCTGACTCGCGTGTCCGGTGCCTACTGGCGCGGCGACGCGAACAACGCGCAGTTGCAGCGCATCTACGGGCTGGCGTTTGCCAATGACGCGGATCTCGAAGCGCACCTGAAGATGGTCGAGGAAGCCGAGAAGCGCGACCACCGCAAGCTGGGCAAGCAGCTCGACCTGTACCACCAGCAGGAAGAAGCGCCGGGCATGGTGTTCTGGCATCCGAAGGGCTGGGCCATCTGGCAGGCGGTGGAGCGCTACGTGCGCGGCGTCTACAAGGCCGGCGGCTATCAGGAAGTGCGCGGCCCGCAGATCATGGATGTCAGCCTCTGGAAGAAGAGCGGTCACTGGGACAACTACCAGGACAACATGTTCTTCACCGAGAGCGAGAAGCGCAGCTACGCGATCAAGCCGATGAACTGCCCGGGCCACGTGCAGATCTACAACGCCGGCCTGCA
>CAYPJK010000015.1:0-16191 GCA_964411025.1 uncultured Nevskia sp. | reverse complement strand
GCCGCTGATCAAGCGCGGCGTGTTGCCCTATCCGTACCGCGAAGGCCTGCGCATCGACGAAGCCCTGCATCCGCTGGCCTTCGTTGCGGTCGGCCTGTACGGCCGGGTACTGCCGAACCAGAACGGCGCGCCGATCCGCGTGATCACGCCGTGGAAGTACGGTTTCAAGGGCGCGAAGTCGATCGTCCGCATCCACTTCACCGAAAGCCAGCCGGAAACCACCTGGAACGCGATTGGCGCATCCGAATACGGCTTCTACGGCAACGTCAACCCGGAGGTCGATCATCCGCGCTGGAGTCAGGCCAGCGAACGGCGGCTGGGCGAACTGCGCCGCCGGCCGACCCTGATGTTCAACGGCTATCCCGAGGTGGCGCCGCTGTACGCCGGCATGGACCTGCGCCGGTACTACTGATGTCGGCTGCAGCGCGACTGCGTCTGGCGCGGCTGCTGGTCTGGGCCGGCTGCCTGTTGCCGCTGGGGCTGCTCGGCGTCCGCACGCTGAATGGCGACCTCGGTGCCAACCCGATCGAGTACCTCGAACGCGCGCTGGGCGACTGGTCGCTGCGCCTGCTGCTGCTGTGCCTGGCGATGACACCGCTGCGCAGCATCAGCGGCTGGATCTGGCCACTGAAGCTGCGACGCACGCTCGGCCTGTGGGCCTATGCCTACATCTGCCTGCATTTCGCGGTCTACATCGGCTTCGATCTCGATGTTCTCGAGCCGGCGCGGGCGCTGGCGCAGTTGACCGAGGATCTGGTCAAGCGGCTGTACATCACCGCCGGTTTCGCCGCCTGGCTGCTGCTGATGCCGCTGGCGATCACCTCGACCGACGGCTGGCAGCGGCGGCTCGGGCGACGCTGGAAATCGCTGCACCGGCTCATCCACCCGGCGGCCGCGCTGGGCGTGCTGCACTACGTCTGGCTGATCAAGAAAGACCTGCGCGAGCCGCTGCTGTACGCCGCAATTCTTGCCGTGCTGCTGGCCTGGCGCTGGCCTTGGCCAAAAGTGCGCGGCGCTATACTCCGCGCCCGATCCGCCCCCGTATCCGCCCCACGTGACCAGACCTTCCGGTAGAGCCCCCGACCAACTGCGCGCCGTCACCATCGAGCGCCAGTTCACGCGCCATGCCGAAGGCTCGGTGCTGGTCGCGTTCGGCGACACCCGGGTGCTGTGCACGGCCAGCATCGAGGAGCGCGGCCCGGCCTGGAAGAAGGACGGCGGCTGGCTGACCGCCGAGTACGGCATGCTGCCGCGCTCGACTCACACCCGCTCCAAGCGCGAAGCCGCCCAGGGCAAGCAGAACGGCCGCACCCAGGAAATCCAGCGCCTGATCGGCCGCAGCCTGCGATCGGTGCTCGATCTCGACGCGATGGCCGGCATCACCATCACCATCGACTGCGACGTGCTGCAGGCCGACGGCGGCACCCGCACCGCCAGCATCACCGGCGGCTATGTCGCGCTGGTCGACGCCGTGGCCCATCTGCGCAAGATCGGCAAGCTCAAGCGCGACCCGCTGCACGGCCAGGTGGCGGCGGTGTCGGTCGGCATCGTCAACGGCGTCCCGGTGCTCGATCTCGATTACCCGGAAGACTCCGGCTGCGAGACCGACATGAACGTGGTGATGAACGAGGCCGGCGGCTTCATCGAGGTGCAGGGCACCGCCGAAGGCCACGCCTTCCGCCGCGAGGAACTGGACGCCATGCTGGCGCTGGCGCAGAAGGGGATTGCCGAACTCTGCGTCGCGCAGCGGGCGGCGCTGGGCGGTTGATCCGGGGCAGGCGTCATGGCTGATCTGGTGCTTGCCAGCCGCAACCGCAAGAAGCTCGTCGAACTGGAAGCGCTGCTGGCGCCGCTCGGCTGGCGGCTGCGGCTGGTGTCGGATTTCAGCGACGTCGAGCCGGAGGAAAGCGCGCCGACCTTTGTCGAGAACGCGCTGATCAAGGCGCGCCATGCGGCGCGTGTTTCCGGGCTGCCGGCGATTGCCGACGATTCGGGGCTGGAAGTCGCCGCCTTGGGCGGCGCGCCCGGCGTGCTGTCGGCACGTTACGCCGGCCACCACGGCGATGATGCTGCCAACAACGCCAAGCTGCTCGATGCGCTGGCCGACGTCGGCGACGATCAGCGCGGCGCGCGGTTCATCTCGGTGCTGGCGCTGCTCCGCCACGCCGATGATCCAGTGCCGCTGATCGCCTTCGGCGCCTGGCCGGGGCAGATCCTGCGCGCGCCGCGCGGCCAGCAGGGTTTCGGCTACGACCCGCTGTTCCTCGATCCGGAGTCCGGCCTGAGCGCCGCCGAGATGAGCGCCGAGGCGAAGAACGCCCGCAGCCATCGGGCGCGTGCGTTTGCGGCGCTGCTGGCGCAGCTGCCGCCGCCGTGAGTCTCGACCCGTCAGCGATTCCGCTGGCGCTGTACCTGCATTTCCCGTGGTGCGTCCAGAAATGTCCGTACTGCGATTTCAATTCCCACGGCCTGCGCGGGACGATGCCGGAGGATGCCTATGTCGCGGCGCTGCTCCGCGATCTGGATTTCGAGCTGACGCAGCCCGAGCCGCGCCCCATCACGTCGATCTTCATGGGAGGCGGCACGCCGAGCCTGTTCTCCGGGCGGGCCATCGGCCGCGTGCTGGACGCCTTCGCCGCCCGGCTGCAATTCGCGCCGGATATCGAGATCACGCTGGAAGCCAACCCGGGAACCGTCGATGCTGGCAATTTCCGCGATTACCGCGCGGCCGGCGTCAACCGGCTGTCGATCGGCGTGCAGAGCCTCGACGACGCGATGCTCAAGCGGCTCGGCCGCATCCACGGCCATGGTGACGTCGTCACGACAGTCGACATCGCCCGCCGCGCCGGTTTCGACAACCTGAATCTGGACCTGATGTACGCGTTGCCGCAGCAGACCGAAGCCGAAGCGATGGCCGACCTGCGTGCGGCGGTCCGGCTCGCGCCGGAACACCTGAGCTATTACCAGCTGACCCTGGAGCCGAACACCGCGTTCGCGGCGCAGCCGCCGCCGCTGCCGGACGACGACAGCGCCTGGGCCATGCAACTGGCCGGTCAGGCCCTGCTGGCCGACGCCGGCTACGCGCAGTACGAGGTGTCGGCCTACGCGACGGCCGGCCGCCAGTGCCGGCACAACCTCAACTACTGGCAGTTCGGCGATTACCTCGGCATCGGCGCCGGCGCCCACGGCAAGCGGACGTTTGTCGATCGCATCGAGCGGCGTGCCCGCCACAAGCTGCCGCGCCGCTTCCAGGCCGGTGCCGGCAGCGCCGACGCGGTCCAGGAGCAGCGCCGTCTCGATGCGGCCGAACTGCCCTTCGAATTCGTCATGAATGCGCTGCGGCTGAACGAGGGCTTCACCGCCGAACTTCTGGAATCCCGTACCGGCCTTGCGTTCGCCGCGCTCGCTGACAGGCTGTCGGCGCTAGCCGCCAAAGGGCTCGTCGAGCAGGTCAATGGCCACCATCGGCCGACCTCCCTCGGGCGCGCGCATCTGAATACACTGATCGCCGAATTTCTCTAGCTCACCGCCCGCCCGACCATGCGCGAAGACGTTGAAGTCATCTGCCCGGCCTGCCACGAATCGATTCCGCTGACGGTCAATCCGGCCAAGGGCTCGAAGACCTGGGAAGAGGAGTGCTGCGTCTGCGACACGCCGATGACCGTGCGCCTGATCGTCGACGAGGACGACGAGTACACGGTGGAGGTCGAGGAGGTCAGCGAAGCGGAACCGGATGCCAAGGACGCCGACGGGCTGGAGGAAACGCGTGTCACCTGCCCGGCTTGCTGGGAGGAAATTCCGCTGATCGTCGATCTGTCGGCCGGCTCGCAGACCTACTCCGAGGACTGCTCGGTGTGCTGCCGGCCGATGACGGTGCGGGTCTGGGTGTCGGACGAAGGCGACGAGCACACCGTTGACGTCGAGGCCGAGAGCGACTGACGGACGGCGGTTTCGCGGCTTGCCGTTCGCAAGCGGCTTCTTTACACTCCGCGTCCCTTTGCCCGAGCCGATCCGTCCGGGCTGCAAATTCCGAGAGATCGCAATGAAGCCCGACATCCACCCGAACTACGTCGCCATCAACGTCAACTGCAGCTGTGGCAATACGTTCGCCACGCGTTCGACGGTCGGCCGTGATCTGCAGATCGAAGTCTGCTCGAAGTGCCACCCGTTCTACACGGGCAAGCAGAAGGTGGCTGACGTCGGTGGCCGCATCGATAAGTTCCGCAAGCGCTACGCCGGCGCCGCTGCCTGAGTCCAAGCCGCAGGCAGCACGTCTGCCGCGCTTGAAAAAAAGCCGCCTTCGGGCGGCTTTTTCGTTTTTCCGGCAGGAAAATCGTCGATCGGAACGATCCGCCCGCCGCCCGCGCTCGCCGAATGGTGGGGAAAATCGTTATGCTTCACGGACTCGCCGGGATATCCCCCAAGACCTTTCCGCCGCCCCAGGGCGTGCAGACGTGGAATTGCGCGGATTGAATGCGGCACTGCACATTTTTTGCGGGGCATACAGCGTGATGTCCCCACAGTCCGACGGAGATGATGCGATGACGACGCCTAGCTACAGCCTGATCAACAACGAGACCGGCGAAAAGGTCGACCTGCCGGCCGTCAAAGGCACGCTGGGTCCGGTTGGCCTCGATGTCGGCAAGGTCTACGACAAGCTGGATCTGTTCACCTACGATCCGGGCTTCACGTCGACCTGCTCGACCAAGAGCGCCATCACCTACATCGACGGCGACAAGGGCATCCTGCTCTATCGCGGCTATCCGGTCGACCAGCTGGCCCAGCACTCGACGTTCATTGAGGTCGCCTACCTGATCCTGCACGGCGAGCTGCCGACCAAGACCCAGCTCGATGCCTTCGAGGCCTCGATCCGCCGCCACACGATGATCAACGAGTCGCTGCGCGGCTTCTTCGACGGCTTCAACTACGACGCCCATCCGATGGCGATGCTGACCGGCATCGTCGGCAGCCTGTCGGCGTTCTATCACGACACCACCAACAACAAGGATCCGAAGCACCGCGAGATCTTCGCGCACCGGATGATCGCCAAGATCCCGACGATCGCGGCGGCCGCGTACAAGAAATACTTCGGCCAGCCGTTCATGTACCCGAAGAACAACCTCGACTACTGCTCGAACCTGCTGCGCATGATGTTCGCGGTGCCGGCCGAGGAGTACGAGGTGAACCCGGTTGCCGCCAAGGCGCTGGACGTGCTGTTCATCCTGCATGCCGACCACGAGCAGAACGCCTCGACCTCGACGGTGCGCCTGGCCGGTTCGACCGGCACCAACCCGTACGCGGCGATCGCCTCCGGCATCGCGGCGCTGTGGGGCCCGGCGCACGGCGGCGCCAACGAAGCCGTGCTGAAGATGCTCGAAGAGATCGGCGACGTGAAGAAGGTGCCGGACTTCATGGCCAAGGTGAAGGACAAGAACTCCGGCGTGCGCCTGATGGGCTTCGGCCACCGCGTCTACAAGAACTTCGACCCGCGCGCGACGATCATCCGCGAGCAGTGCCACAAGGTGCTCAAGGAACTGAAGATCAACGACCCGCAGCTCGAACTGGCGATGAAGCTCGAAGAGATCGCGCTGAACGACGACTACTTCCGCGAGCGCAAGCTGTACCCGAACGTCGATTTCTACTCCGGCATCATCTACAAGGCGCTCGGCATCCCGGTGAACATGTTCACCCCGATGTTCGCGATCGCCCGCACCGTCGGCTGGGTGGCGCACTGGAGCGAAATGACCGCCGAGCCGGGTGGCGTCAAGATCGGCCGTCCGCGCCAGGTGTACACCGGCGCTCCGGTTCGCGACTACGCGCCGATTGCCTCGCGCTGATCGCTCCCGCGTCACGAAAAAGCCCGCCGATTGGCGGGCTTTTTTGTTGGTCGCTGCTTCTCGCCGATGGTATCGCGGTCGGCTCGCGAAAGGCCGACGCCGTGACTGGCGTCGACCGTTTCTAGCGACGGCGGCTGCCGCCGGCCAGCGAGCCGAGGAGGCCGCGCAGCAGCTGGCGGCCGACTTCCCGGCCGACCTGCGAACCGACGCTGCGGGCGACGCTCTTGGCGGCGGCCTCCAGCACGGATTCCCGATTGGATGGCCGCGCGGCGGCGGGCCGATTGTCGGCGGGGGGCGCAGGCGGCTGGGCGCTGCCCTGGTCCCACCAGCCGTTGCCGGTGGAGGCGGTGGCGGCCGGCGGTGCAGCGCTGGCTTCGGCCGCTGCGGTGGCGCGGGCGTTGAGCTTTTCGTAAGCCGATTCGCGATCGATAGCCGTGTCGTATTTGGCGCCGACCGGGCTGCGGCCGCGCACCAGCCTGCGTTCGTCGGCGCTGATGGCGCCGATCCGCGAGCGCGGCGGGCGAATCAGCGTGCGCTCGACGATGCCGGGCACGCCGCCGTCGCCGAGGCAGGACACCAGCGCTTCGCCGACGCCAAGCTGCTGGATCGTCTCGGTGACGTCGAGCTTCGGGTTCGGCCGGAACGTTTCGGCGGCCGCCTTGACGGCCTTCTGGTCGCGCGGCGTGAACGCGCGCAGCGCGTGCTGCACACGATTGCCGAGCTGGCCGAGCACGGTCTCCGGCAGGTCCAGCGGGTTCTGGGTGACGAAGTACACGCCGACCCCCTTTGAGCGGATCAGCCGCACGACCTGCTCCACCTTTTGCACCAGCGCCTTCGGCGCATCGGTAAACAGCAGGTGCGCTTCATCGAAGAAGAACACCAGCTTGGGCCGGTCGAGATCGCCGGCTTCCGGCAGCCGCTCGAACAGCTCCGACAACAGCCACAGCAGGAAGGTCGAGTACAGCGCCGGCTTCTGGTACAGCACGTCGGCCGCGAGGATGTTGATGACGCCCCGGCCGGTCATGTCCTGCCGCATCAGGTCGTCGAGGTCGAGCGCCGGCTCGCCGAAGAAGCTTTCGGCCCCGTCGGCTTCGAGCGCGATCAGGCCGCGCTGGATCGCGCCGATCGAGGCTTTCGAGATCAGCCCGTAGTCCGGCCCCAGCGATTTCGCGTGATCGGCGACATGGTTCAGCGCCGCCTTCAGGTCCTTCAGGTCGAGCAGCAGCAGGCCCTGGTCGTCGCAGAACTTGAACACCAGTTGCAGCACGGCTTCCTGCACGTCTGACAGGTTCAGCAGCCGCGCCAGCAGCAGCGGGCCGAGATCCGACACGGTGCCGCGCAGCGGGTGGCCCTGGCTGCCGAAGACATCCCAGAACACCACCGGGTAGACGGTTGGCGCGTAGTTCGGCAGGCCGACGTGGGCCGCCCGCTCGACCAGCTTCGGTTTCGTCTCGCCGGCCATCGACAGGCCGGAAAGATCGCCCTTGATGTCGGCTGCGAACACCGGCACGCCGAGGTCGGAAAAGCCTTCGCAGAGGCTTTGCAGGGTCACCGTCTTGCCAGTGCCGGTGGCACCGGCGATCAGGCCGTGGCGATTGCCGTAGCGGGCCAGCAACCACTGCTGGGGGCTGTCGGCGTCGGCACCGCGGCCGATGAGGACACTGGATTCCATGAGGCGGGATTCGGCGGGAAAGGACCGCTAGCTTCAGCGGACCGCGCGGCGCTGACAACCCCGCTGGCCGCGACCCGGTGACCGCGCCCCCGAAGCCCGGAATCCCGGGCTACGGGGGCGGCGTGCGGTGCCGCCGCAGCCTTCGTCAGTGCGCCCGGGTGCTGCTCAGCGGCGCAGCAGCCCGAGCCCCGAGCAACTGTTGTCCTCGGTGTCGGCGGTCGGCAGCACGTCGTCGATCCAGCGGGTGATCAGCGCTGCCGCTTCGCCATGGGTGACGCTGCGTGCGACCGGCGGCATCCGCACGCCGGCTTCGCTGGAGCCCACGCGGAACGGCAGGATCGAGGTTCCGGCGTCGCGCGGCACGATGTCGTAGCGGCGGCCTTCACCCGAACCCCGGCCGGCGGCGATCGGCCGCTTGCAGATGCCGTAGCGCACGTCGACCGGCCGGAACGAATCGAGGAACAGGCCGGAGTTGGCCGCCGAGCCGCCACCGCTGTGGCAGTGCACGCAGTTCACTTCCAGATAGGCGCGAACGCGGTGATGCAGGTCCTGATCGGAACCGGGCAGGTCGCCGGCATCGCCCGGCACGTTGAAGCGCGGCAGCTTCTCGATCGCTGACAGGTCGGCCGGCAGGCCGCTCAGCAAGCCGCGCTGGCTGAGGTACTGCAGCTGGTTCTGGACCGTGCCGTCCGGGTAGCGGTGCGCCTTGTTGAGGTTGCGCGCCTTCGGGCCGATCGGCGCCGCACCGGCTTCGCGGTCATCGTTGCCGTGGCAGGTCACGCAGCTCAGTGCTGCCGGGATCGTGTAGCGCGGCACCGCGCCGGTGTAGCGCAGGCGCTTGCCGTTGCTGCCGACCACTTCCGGATCGGGATCGACATAGTCGTAGCGGACGCTGGCCGTGCCGCCCTCGACATGCAGCTCGGCGACCCGGCTGCCGTCGCCGAGCGTGCGCCAGATGTACGGCAGGCCGACCCAGGTCGGGCCGGTGGCGGTCTGGCGGCGGATCAGCAGCCGGGTTTCCACCACGTTCTCGGCGTTGCCGGCCTTGAACGAAAAGCTCTTCGCGATCACCGTGCCGACCGGGAAGTCGAAGGTCGCCACCACGCCGTGGCTGGACCGATCTCGATAGCTCGCCGGCTGGCCTTCGGGCAGGAACAGGAAGCGGTACTTGGTGGAGTAGTCGCTGAACAGCGCCGTGTTGAGGTCGTACTCCACGCCCTGCACCGGCCGCGTGCGCGGGTCGGCCGGGTTGGCGAACAGGCCGTACTGGTCCAGCCGCGGGCAGTTGTAGGCCAGCGCTGCGCGGTTGACCTGCCCCGGACGGCCGCCGCTGCAGGCGGCCTGCACTTCGGCATCGGACGGCCGGCGGTCGCCATTGGCCGGGTCTGGCACGAACGGCAGCTGCAGCCTCGGCGCCGGCCGTGCCGGCAACTGGCAGCGGTGCGGACGGAGGTCGGTCGACACCGGTTTCAGCAGGTCCAGCGCCAGCTGGCCCGGTTCGCTGGTGCTCAGCCGGGCATTGACGAACGGCGTGGCGAACGCGGTCAGCAGCCGGGTGCTGGTGAACTGGTTGTCCTCGGCGATGCACAGGCCATTCTCGGGCAGCTTCAGCTGACCGGCCGCGCTGAATTTCCAGGCGTTGTAGCGCGCGCCGCCGCAGTTCGGGCCAGGATCGTTCGGGCCGTAGTTCGGCCGGCCGCGCTCGTCGCTGCGGGCTTCGCTGCGGCCGGTCTCGTTCGGGTTCGGCTGGTTCAGCGGCACGCCGGCGCTGTCCTTCGGAAACTCGGTGCAGCCGTTCGGCGCATCGACGCTGCCGTCCCAGACGATGTGCGCGGAGCGGCCGTAGTTCTTCAGCTTCAGCAGCAGCGGCAGCAGCGAGGCTTCGCCGCGCTGCGGGCTCGGCAGCTGAAGGGTGCCGCCGTTGTCGCGGAAGCGGTTGCCGTGGATCTCGATGCCTTCCGGGTAGAAGTCGTAGCGCAGGTCCGCTTCGTTGGGATCGATCAGCCCGTAGTTGACGATGCCGAGGCCCATCGTGTCGTGGTCGCTGATCTCGTTGTCGCGGATCTCCAGCTGATCCGACGCCAGCACCAGCATGCCGGTGCCTTTCGGCACGCTGCCGACGATGTTCCCGGCCGGGGCGAAGTTAGGGAAGTTGTTGTTGTAGGCGCGGTTGCGGTGGACCAGGTTCTTCTCGCCGTACTGGGCCAGGCCCGGCAGGTCGAAGATCAGGAAGCCGCCGGTATTGTTGGTGGCGACGTTGTCGACGAATTCGGCGCGGTAGGTGTTCTCGAACTCGAAGCCGGCCACGTTGTACTCGGCGCGCGTGCGCCGAACGATGACGTCCGAGGTCTGGCCGACGTAGATGCCGGCATCGCTGGCGCCGAAGGCCTCGGAATCCTCGATCAGCACGTGCTGGCAAAGCACCGGATAAAGCCCGTAGGCGCCATGCCGGGTGCAGGAGTTCGGCGCGTCGAGGCGGGTCGAGCAGGTCTTGTAGTCCGACCACTGGGCGCGCACGTCGCGGAACGTCACGAAGCGGCTGCGGAACACGCGGATCGAGTTGCCCGGCGTGTCCTCCACCGTGAAGCCCTGCATGACGATGCCGTCGGCGTGGCTGACGTTGAGCCCCTCGGCAGCATCCGAATTCTTGAAGCTCAGGATGGTCCGGTCACGGCCGGCGCCCTTGATCGTGATGCCGCGCTTGTTGTTCATGATCAGCCCGGTCGACAGGCTGAAGCGGCCGGCGCAGAAGGCGATCGTGTCGCCCTCGCGGGCGTCGAAGAACGCGGTCAGCGCTTCGCGCGTGGCGTTGGCGCCGGGGCAGATCGTGTAGGTGCGGGTCGCGGGTGCTGGCGTTGCGGCCGGTACCGCCTTGGCCACGGCAGCGGCGGCAACGGCCGGCGTGGCGAGATCGGCCGCCGACGCCGGCGGCAGCGCGCCGGCGGATTCCCCGCAGGCCGTCAGGATGGCTGCCGAAGCAGCGAACACGGCCACAAGGCCGGCGCGGCGCCGGCCGATGGTTCTGCGGATCATGCGGTTCTCCCCTGGTGGCCATCTTGTTGCGATGGCGCTTGTTGTCGTATCCGGCGTGGATCGTCGCGCGCGGCGATCCACTGCCCCATGGTAAATACGACCCGCAGGGGTGTCGCGGGGAAGTCCTGCGGCGCGATCAGCGCGCTGCGCGGCAGGCGGCGAAGATCTGCGCGGCGCGGTCGCCGGCCCGAATGCGCGCGCTGAACAGCGCGCGCGGGCAACGGGTGGCCTGCGGGTTGTAGTCGCCGAGCACGGTTTGCGGATCGGCATCGGCCGGCACTGTGTTGATCGCGCCGGGGAAGTCCGGGTGGGCCAGCAGCTGGCGAACGATCAGCAGGCCGTTGTCGAGCAGCCCGGCGCTGGGCAGGTAGGAAAAGCCGTGCTGGGCATCGGCGCCGAGCGGCCGGCCGGCGAGGTCGCCGACCACGGCGTGGAAGTAGCCGCTGGCATCGATGGCGGCATCGCGGTCGGCGACGCAGGCGATCACGGTCTGCAGCAGGTGGCGGTTCTGGCACAGCGACCAGTAGCGGACATCCGGCACCACGGCGCCGCGTCGGCCCGGCACGCTCGGCGCGCGGAAGCGGACCAGCACCAGCTCGTCCCGGCGCTCGATCCTGGCCGACATGAAGCCGGCGTTCTGGTTGTAGACCACGCCGCCGCCCAGCGCCTTGCGCGGCTGGTAGACCTCGAAGCGGATGTCGCGGCTGGTCGACCCGGCCAGCAGGCCGGTGCCGGCCGGCGCGGCCTTCGCGCCGGCAGCCGGGGCCTCATTCCCCTTGTTGCCGTCCGGGCCGCCATTGTTCAGCGAGGCCGGCGGCGCGCTGTCGTTGCAGGCGCTGTGCTCGAACAGGCCGTCCGGCGCCGGGCTGCCGTCGTCCTGCTGGTAGCGGATGCGTGGCAGCGGCACCCGACCGGCGGACAGGTAGGCGCGCAGGAACAGGTAGTTGCGGCCCCACGGCAGCCGGAGATCGCCGGCATACAGCGTGTTCGGAGCCGGCCTCGCCGGCTTGTCGGCGAACACCACGTAGACCGTGTACTGCCCGCCCGGGCGGACGGCCGGATCGATCCGCGTGATGCCGGCCAGCGGCGACTGGCTGCCGGGATTCGGCTGGATCTGGTAGTCGGCCAGCGCATCGATGGCATCGAAGGTGCCGCCATACACCTGGTAGGAGAAGTAGCGCGACGCCAGGTAGACGCCGTCGATCCGCAGCCGCAGGCCGCGGGTGCGGTTGTTGCGCGGCAGCGCCAGCCGGAAGTAGCGGGCATGGGTTTCCGGGTAGGCGGTATTGCCGTTCGGCTCGGTCCAGCCGCAGCTGTCGTCGAGACGCTGCGCAGGGGCCTCGTCAGCGGCCGTGGCGGGAGCAGGCGATAGCCCGAGCAGGGCCAGCAGGACGACGGCCGCGACCGGCCATCGTGACAACAGGGATGACAACACGGGCAAGCACTCCGGAAAGTCCGGTTCGGACCATACTTTCCAGCGTCGGCACCGCTTCTACCTTGTAGAAATATGAATATTGTCGGTATCGGATTGATCGGGACCTGCCTCGGCTTTCGATCGCATTGCCGAGTGACGCAGGCGGCGATCCGGTCGCCATGAAGGAAACACAAAATATTGAAATTATTCAGATAAAGATTTGATATTCCATTTCAATCGCGCGTCTGACATCGGCTTGCATCTATCGTCAGAGCGGGATGCGAGCCGAATCGCGATCCAGAAAATATAAGAAATGGAGGATGAATCCAGGAATCGAGAAGCAGGGCCGGCCGCATCCTGCTTTGCCAGGGCGTGCCCGACGCCGGCCAGCTCAGCGTCCTTCGACCCAGGCGACCAGCAGCGTTCGTGCAGCGGCGGTCTGCCGCTCGAAGGCCTGCCGCGCCGTCCGGGCCTCGCCGTCATGCCAGAGGATGGCTTCCTCGACGCTCGCCGCGCGTCCGTCGTGCAGCAGCAACAGCGGCGCCTTGGCTTTTGCCGCCGCAAGGCCCCACAGCGGCGCGGTACGGAAGCGGCTCGGCTGTCGGCGGCCGGCCAGATCGCGGTCGGCCAGCGCCGGCCCGAGGTCGTGGCTGCGCAGGTCGGTCCAGGCGGTGATGGTGTCGAGCCCGTCGATGCCGACGATGGCCAGCTGCTCGCGATGACAGGTGCTGCAGCCGGTGGCGACGAACAGCGCACGGCCGGCTGTTTCGGCCTCATCGGCCAGCGGCGCTTCTGCCGGCACCGGCAACGCGCGCTGGAAAGCCAGCACGGCGTCGAAATCGGCATCCGCCAGTTCCGGCTCACCGCCGTTAGGCGCGTCCCGGCAGTGGTGCTCGGCGGCGCCGCAGTCGTCGGCCGGCCGCAGCCGGCTGGTGATGCCCATCTCGTGGGCGTAGGCGATCGCGGTCTGCTCAGCCAGCGTCGGCACCGCCGCCTGCCAGCCGAAGCGGCCGGGCGACGGCAGTGGCACTGCTTCGAGCAGCGCCATGCCGAACACCGGTGGCGCGATGCGCGGGCGGATCACCGTGCGTTTCGACAGCCGGCGCACGGTCTCGGCAGCCAGCCGGTAATGCGGCTGGCGCAGCTGCCACGGCTGGCCATCCGGATAGCGGCCGCTGCGCAACTGGAAGCGCAGGCTCGCGCGACCCTCCAGCGGCAGGCCGGGCAGCGCCTGGGCGTTCAGCACCGCGCCGAATGGCGGCGTGCTGCCGGCCGGTGTGCCGAGCTGGATCACCAGCGCTGGCGGCAGTGGCCCGTCGGCGATCGGGCCGCGCGCGCGGTGGCCGCTGTTGTGGCAGGCGTCGCAACTGGCTGCGTTGTAGACCGGGCCGAGGCCGTCGATCGCGGCCGCGCCAGCGGTGCCGGCCACGACGTGGTCGGTGTTGAACAGCGCCAGCCCGCGCTGCTGGCGGCGACGGCCGTCGGCGTCCAGCGGCTGCAGCAGCGCTTGCGGATCGCCGCTGCCGGTGAAGGCGATCCGTGGCGTGACCGTGGCGACGGCGAGGCCCGGAAGCACCGCCAGCAGCAGCGGCCAGGCGGCGCGCCGGCTCACGGCTCCGGTGTCACCGTGACGCTGACGGTGGCGTCGACCGCGCCGCTCAGCTGCAGCAACAACGGCCGCCCGGCCGGCAGCCGGTAGCGCACCAGCTTGCGGGGCGCAGCGCAGCCGCTGGCGCCGTGGAAGTCGAGCGAGGGCAGCAGCGTCGTGTCGTCGACGACATCGACCCAGTGCGCCGACGACAGGGCGATGCGGTACTCGCCGTCCTTCGGCACCGTGAAGCGCAGCAGGCCACCGTGCGCGCCATCGGCCAGCTTCAGCTTGGCCGGCGGCAGCCGGTAGTCGACCGTGTCCTGTACCGGCAGGCTGACCGTGGCGAGCTGCGCCAGCGGCAGCGTCGCGGCTGACGCAGCATCGCCGCCCGCTGTCAGCGCCGTACCGGTGGTCGCGAACAGCGCCCGCTCGGCGGCGACGTTCCAGCGAAACGCCGTGCAGCCACGGTCCCCGCCCTGTGCCTGGACCGGCGGCGCGGCCAGCAGCGCCAGCAGCAGCGCCGCGCCGCCGGTGATCCGCTGCCCGTTCACTGCCCAGCACCGGCGCTGCGGCCGGGCAGGCGCCAGTCGAGTTGCAGCAGCCAGGTGCGGCCCGGCTCGAAGAAGCCTTCCTGATAGGCGTACTTCTGGTCGGCCAAGTTGCGCACGCCGGCTTCGATGCCGAGGCCGGGCACCAGGCCCGGCGCACAGCGCACGAAGCTGTTCAGCAGCGTGTAGCCGTTGGCGTAACGGGCGCCGTCGGTGGTCGACCAGCGGCGCGTCTCGTACTGCGCCTCGAACTTGCCGGTGACGCCGGCCAGCGGCGTCCAGCGCAGGCCCAGCCGGTACTTCTGCTCCGGCGTGTCGAGCTGGCGCAATTCCGGCCGGCTGCGGTTGTCGCGGTCGAGCAGGGTGGCCTGGGCGTCGATCTTCAGCGCGTCGAACCACTGGCAGCCGAGCGCCAGCTCGGCACCGCGATTGCGCTGCTCGCCGACGTTCTGCAGCTGGAAGCAGGTCGGATTCGGCGCGCTGCACTGGCCTGCGGGAATGGTGACGTTCTCGATGGCGTCGTCGAGGTCGCTCTGGAACAGCGTGGCGTCCAGTTCCCAGCGGCCGCGCCGCTCGTGCCAGCCGAACTCGTAGTTCCAAGCCGATTCCGGCGCCAGCTGGGCGTTGGGAATCGCCGAGCCGAGACGGAACGAGTAGCGGTCCTTGATCGTCGGGAAGCGCGTCTTGCGGCTGAAGCCGGCGGTCAAGCGGCCGGTGGCGGTGGCGGCGATGTCCAGCACCAGCTGGGCGTTCTGGGCGTCGGCGCGGCCGGGCGGAAAGCGGGTGGTGCTGCCGTTGGAGACGTTGTCGGCGCGCAGGCCGCGCTGCACCGAGTAACCGTAGCCAGGCGTGATCGTCACCCGCTCGGTCAGCCGCCAGCCATGCTCGATCGCGATCGCGCCGCTCAAGTCCTCGTAGCGTTCCTGCGGCAGGCCGACGGCGTCGCGCTCGCGGTGCACGTCCTGCTTGCCGTGAATGGCGATGCGGGTGGCGTGCTCCGGGTTCCAGCGCCATTCGACGTCGGCATTGCCGCCGTAGGTGTAGTCGCTGTAGGCGCTGTCCTGGAATGCGAACGGCCGGGTAAAGCTGGAATAGCGGGCGTTGTCGTAGCTCGACAGGCTGTTGCGGAAGGTGTCGTAGTAGACGCGCGTGCGCAGCGTCGCCTGGTTGCCGAACAGGCCGTTGCGGGTCGACAGGTAGAAACTCTGCTTGTCCCAGTACGGCCAGCGCCAGAAGCGCGCCTGCACGCCCGGCGCGCGGCCGGCGTAGGGCGGTGAATCCTTCTGGCCGTCCTGCCGGTAATAGGCCAGCGCGATCTCGTCATCGTCGCGGTAGGTGTAGCCGAGCTTGGCGGCGATCGTCTGGTCGCCGCTGCCGCTGTTCTCGCGCCGGCCGCCGTTCTCGTTGGCGGTCGGCTTGAAGCTGTCGGGCAGCGCGTAGCCGCCGGACTCGAAGTACGCGTAGGTGGCGTGCGCGTACCAGCTGCCGTGGCGGCCGCCGATGCTGGCGGTGGCGCGCGAGGCCAGCGTGCCGCCGGCTTCGCCTTGCTCGAACTGGCTGGCGGCGCTGATTTCCAGCGGTGCCACCGGCTTGCGGCTGATCACGTTGATCGCCCCGCCGAGCACGTTCGGGCCGTACAGCAGCGAGGCCAGGCCCTTGCCGACGACGATCTCGGACACGTAGTCGACGCCGAAGCGGCTGAAATCGACATTGCCGTCGTACGGCACATACACCGGCACGCCGTCGATGAACAGCGGCACCTGCCGCGAGCTGTAGCCGCGCACGGCGATCAGCCGCTCGCGGCGCTGGCCGACGTTCTGCAGGTGCACGCCGGGCAGCAGGCTGATGGCCTCGGACAAGTCATCGCGATGCCAGGTCTGGATCGCTTCGGCGCTGACCGATTCGGCCGGCGTGACGATCGGCGAGCGGGCGCCGCGCACTTCGACGACGCCGAGCGAGAACACCGGGGTGGCGGTGTCCGACTCGGGACGGACCTCGTCGGCCGTGGCCGGTCGGCTGGCCAGCATCAGCAGGCCCAATCCGCCCACCGCCGCTGCGCGGCGCGTCTGAATGCCCATCGCGATCCCCGTTATTCG
>CAYPJK010000014.1:0-16322 GCA_964411025.1 uncultured Nevskia sp. | reverse complement strand
CCGAGGAGAACCAGGTGTCGAAGACATCCTCGTCCTGCTTCAGCGACACGCTGTCGGCGAGGCCGTGCTTTGCGCGCACTTCGGCTTCGTCGCGGCCGACGTAGACATGACCGTCGGCGTCGTACCACGCCGGAATGCGATGCCCCCACCAGAGCTGCCGGCTGATGCACCAGTCCTGGATGTTGTTCAGCCAGTGGAAATACGTGGTCTTCCAGTTGTCCGGCACGAAGCGGATGCGGCCGGATTCCACCGCATCGATCGCCGGCTTCGTGATCGCCAGCAGGCCGCCCGGCCCCGGTTCGCCGTCGTGGCGCGCGTCGCGCGTCAGGTCGACGAACCACTGATCGGTGAGGTACGGCTCCAGCACCGCCCCGCTGCGGTCGCCTCTGGGCACCTTCAGCTTGTGGTCGACGATCTTGTCGACCAGCCCGCGCGGATAGACCGGCTTGCCGTCGTCGGTGCTGGTGATCGGCGCCGCGGCCGGCGAGTCGGTGATCGCTTCGAGGTCGGCGACGATCTGCTTGCGGGCGACGATGCGATCGAGACCGCGGTACTTCTCGGGAATCTTCGCGAGCGCCTCGAAATCCATCGGGTGAGATTCAAAGGTTCGACCCGTCAACCCGCCCGCAGGATGTCGCGGGTTTTTCTGCATGTCGTCTTCGATATCGTCAGACCAAAGCACGTTACTCGTGATGCGTGCCTGTCGATCGAAGATGTTCACGACGGCTAAGTTGCGCCGCTGACCCAACTGGTAGTCATTGAAATCATGCGCCGGCGTGATCTTCACGCAGCCGGTGCCGAACTCGCGGTCGACGTAGTCGTCGGCCACGATCGGGATGCGGCGATTGCACAGCGGCAGGATCACGTGCTTGCCGACCAGATGCCGGTAGCGCTCGTCGTCCGGGTGCACGGCCACGGCCGTGTCGCCGAGCATGGTTTCCGGGCGCGTCGTCGCGACGACGATGTAGTTCAGCGTGCGGCCTTCGCTGTCGACGTACGTCGCGCCGTCGGCCAGCGGATAGCGGAAGTGCTTGCCGTTCTCTTCTTCCTGCACCACTTCGAGATCGGAGATCGCGGTCTGCAGCACCGGGTCCCAGTTGACGAGCCGCTTGCCGCGGTAGATCAGCCCGGCATCAAACAGGCGCACGAAGTGCTCGATCACCGCCTTCGAGTACGCGGGGTCCATCGTGAACGCTTCGCGCGTCCAGTCGACGCTGGAACCCATGCGGCGGATCTGCTGGCCGATCGTGCCGGCTGAATACTTCTTCCAGTCCCAGACCTTGGCGAGGAAGGCTTCGCGGCCGAGTTCGGCCCGTGATGGCTCGCCAGCCAGCTTCAGGTTGCGCTCCACCACCATCTGGGTGGCGATGCCGGCGTGATCGGTGCCGGGCTGCCACAGCGTGTCGAAGCCGGACATCCGGTGATAACGCGTCAGCGCGTCCATCACCGTGTGCTGGAACGCATGGCCCATGTGCAGGGTGCCGGTGACGTTCGGCGGCGGAATCATGATCGCGTACGGCTTGCCGTTGCCGCTCGGCTGGTAGCAGCCGC
Source organism: uncultured Nevskia sp. (assembly GCA_964411025.1). Classification (GTDB taxonomy): domain Bacteria; phylum Pseudomonadota; class Gammaproteobacteria; order Nevskiales; family Nevskiaceae; genus Nevskia. The sequence goes on along the minus strand of CAYPJK010000014.1, from coordinate 14,771 downwards.
CGGCTTCCCAGTCCTGGCACCAGCGGGCCTCGATGGGCTTGGGATCGAAGGTCTTGTCCATGCGTGTTGGTCGGTCGTGATCGGTCGCGGCAGCCGCCGGTGACCGGCGCTGCGAGGGGCGACATTGTAGGGCGGCGGCGCGGCCGTGACCGCCCCGTGACGCCGCCTGTCGCCGATGAAAATGAAAACGGCCCGGCGCCCTGAAGGCACCGGGCCGCTGGGGCCCGCAGTCGTCTGGCGCTCAGCCCTTCGCCGGGCTCTTCGGCTTGCTGCCGAGTTCCGCCAGCTTGGCCGCCAGCTGCGCCGCCGGCACATAGCCGGGGAAGACATCGCCGTTCGGCAGCACCAGCATCGGCGTGCCGCGAATGCCGAGATCGGTCGCCAGCTGGTATTCCTCGGCCACCGGGTTGTTGCAGGCCTTGCCTTTGAGCTTGATCTGCGCGCCGGCCTTGGCCTCGGTCAGCGCCTTGCGCTGGTCGGCCGAGCACCAGACCGCCTCGGCGCTGTACCAGGATTCGGTATCCGGCCCGGAACGCGGGAAGAACGCGTAGCGGATCGCGATGCCCTTGGCGTTGAACTGGGCGATCTCGGAATGCAGCTTGCGGCAGTAGCCGCAGTCGATGTCGGTGAACACGGTGACCGTGTACTTGGTGGCCATCGGCGGTGCCGGCGCGAACTCGATCAGCTTGTCGCTGCCGAGCTTGGCGAGCACATCGAGGCGATCGACGCGGCGGCGGTTCTCGGTCAGTTCCTCGCCGGTCTTCATGTCGACCAGGTCGCCGCGCAGCAGGTAGCGGCCGTCGGCGGTGGCGTAGGCGAATTCGCGCTGGTGCTGGATTTCGTAAAGGCCGGCGACCGGCGACGGACGGACGTTGTCGGCACTGATGCCGAGCGCCTTGGCGATGGTGGCGGCAGCGGCGGCGTCATCCGCAGCCCGGGCCGGCACCGCGGTGGCAGTGCAGGCAAGCAGGATGGCGGCAAGCAGGGTTGGTTTCATGGAGGGCAAGCGGCGGCGAGAGTCGCAGCGAGTATGACAAAAACCCTCCCGGCCAGTTCCCGCTGCGTTGGCACCGGTCGCTGCGGGCACTGCGGCCGCGCCGATTGCTGCGCCTTGCAGCATCAAGGCAGTGCGATCCGCTAGCATCGACGCCGGTGCCGCGCCAGCGGCCGACACCCCACCCGCCTGATCGTCATGGAAGAAATCGCCAGTCACGCCATCCTGGTTGCGGGAACGCTGTTCCTGATCTCGATCCTGGCCACGGCGATCACGCCGCGTCTTGGCGTGCCGCTGCTGCTGGTGTTCCTGATCGTCGGCCTGCTGGCCGGCGAGGACGGTCCCGGCGGCATCCATTTCACCGACTACAAGACCGCCAATGTCGCCGGCACCGCTGCGCTGGCAGTGATCCTGTTCGACGGCGGCCTGCGCACGCCGATGTCGAACTTCCGGGTCGGTCTGCGGCCGGCGCTGATGCTGGCGACCGTCGGCGTGCTGATCACCACCTCGATCGTCGGCGCGCTGGCAGCCTGGCTGTTCAGCCTGCCGATCGCCGAGGGCCTGCTGATCGGCGCGATCGTCGGCTCGACCGACGCGGCCGCCGTCTTTTCGCTGCTGTCGACTCGCGCGGTGCGCCTGAACAACCGCATCAGCTCGGCGCTGGAAATCGAGTCCGGCACCAACGACCCGATGGCGGTGATGCTGACCATCGGCCTGGTCCATTACCTGCTGGCACCGGAACACTTCGGCATGCTGGAGGTCGCCAGGCTGCTCGGCACGCAGGTGGTCTTCGGCGTCACGCTGGGCTATGCCGGGGGCTACCTGCTGATCCGCACGCTGAACGAGGTCACGCTGGGCGACTCGCTGTACCCGCTGCTGGCGATGTTCGGCGGCCTGCTGATCTACGGCGTCACGGCGACCGTCGGCGGCAGCGGCTTTCTGGCGGTCTACCTCGCTGGCCTGATGCTCGGCAACCAGCCGATCCGCGCCTTCGCCAGCATCAAGCGCTTCCACGACGGCATCGCCTGGCTGGCGCAGATCGGCATGTTCCTGGTGCTCGGCCTGCTGGCCACCCCCAGCCGCATGGTCGACGTCGCCGTGCCGGCGCTGATCACCGCCGCCGCGCTGACTTTCGTCGCGCGCCCGATCGCCGTCGGCATCTCGCTGCTGCCGTTCCATTTCCCGTGGCGCGAACAGGTCTACATGGGCTGGGTCGGCCTGCGTGGCTCGGTGCCGATGGTGCTGGCCACCTTTCCGCTGCTGGCGGGCCTGAAGAACGCGACGCTGTTCTTCGACGTCGCCTTCTTCATCGTGCTGGTGTCGCTGATCGTGCAGGGCTGGACCGTGGCACCGGTGGCGCGGCTGCTGGGCCTGCAGATGCCGCCGGTCTCGACCCGCGTGCGCCGCGCCGACATCGACCTGCCGGGCACCCGCGGCTACGAGATGGTCAGCTACCGGCTGGCGCGGACCAGCGCGCTGATAGGCAAGCGGCCCAAGCAGCTGCCGCTGGAGGACAGCTCGCGGATCGTCAGCCTGACCCGTGCCGGCAAGCTGATTCCGTACCGCGACTGGGGCGTGCTGAAGGGCGGCGACTACCTGTCGCTGATCGTCTCCAAGGCGGAGCTGCCGGAGCTGGACAAGCTGTTCCAGCAGACGCGCGGCAACCAGGGCGTCGAGCAGCAACGCTACTTCGGCGAATTCATCATCAGCCCCGAGGCCCTGCTCAGCGAACTGGCCGAGGCCTACGGCCTCGACGTGCCGTCGTCGGCAGCCGACTTCACGCTGGCCGCCTTCGTGTCCAGCGTGGTCCACAAGCCCGTGGTCGGCGATCGCCTGCGACTCGGCGAGATGGAACTGGTGGTCCGCAAGATGGAGGCCGACCGGATCGTCGAACTGGGCCTGCGCCTGCCGCACGAACGCCACTGAGCCCCCGGCGCCGGGTAAGCCGATCTGGTCCGCTTCGTGCGGGCCGCAAGCAACACGACAGACGACGCTTCGAGGAGACCCAGGTTCATGCTGGATACGCTGGCGCAGATCGGATTCGGGCTGTTCGGACTGGCGATGCTGCTGTCGATCGCGCTGCTGTGCTCGAACAACCGCCGGGCGATCGACCGCCGGCTGGTTGCCACCGGCGTGCTGCTGCAGATCGGCTTCGCGACGTTCGTGCTGAAGGTGCCGCTGGGTCGCGACATCTTCGACACCCTGGCCGGCGGCTTCGTGGCCCTGCTGGGCTACGGCCGGGTTGGCACCGAGTTCATCTTCGGCAGCCTGATCAACGCCAAGGAATTGGGCTTCATCTTCGCCGTGCAGGTGCTGCCCACGATCGTCTTCTTCGCCTCGCTGACGGGCGTGCTGTACCACCTGGGCGTGATGCAGAAGATCGTTCAGGTGATGGCCTGGGCCATCACCCGGGTGATGAAGGTGTCGGGTGCCGAGACCACCTCGGTCTGCGCCAGCGTCTTCGTCGGCCAGACCGAAGCACCGCTGACCATCAAGCCGTACATCGAGCGGATGACCGAATCCGAGCTGATGACGGTCATGATCGGCGGCATGGCCCACATCGCCGGCTCGGTGATGGCGGCCTATATCGGCCTGCTCGGCGGCGGCGATCCGGCAGCCTCGGCGTTCTATGCCAAGCACCTGCTGGCGGCTAGCGTGATGGCGGCCCCGGCCACCATCCTGATCGCCAAGATCCTGCGCCCGGAAGTCGGCGAACCGCTGACCCGAGGCGAAGTGCGGGTGCCGGTGGAGCGCGACACCGCCAACATCATCGACGCCGCTGCCGCCGGCGCCGGCGAAGGGCTGAAGCTGGCGATGAACGTCGGCGCGATGCTGCTGGCCTTCGTCGCACTGATCGCGCTGATCAACGCGCCGATCGCCGCCCTTGGCCATTTCGAGATCGGTGCGGGCACCACCCTCAACGGCTGGCTCAGCGGCCTCGCCGGCCACGATGTGCAGCTCAGCCTGCAGATGCTGCTCGGCTACCTGCTGGCACCGGTGGCCTGGCTGATTGGCGTGCCGTGGCAGGACGCGGCGCTGATCGGCAGCTTCATCGGCCAGAAGATCGTCATCAACGAGTTCGTCGCCTATGTCGAGCTGTCGAAGCACCTCGACAGCCTGCTGCCGGAAAGCCGGGTGATCGCGACTTACGCGCTCTGCGGCTTTGCCAATTTCTCGTCGATCGCGATCCAGATCGGCGGCATCGGCGGGCTGGCACCGTCACGCCGCGCCGATCTGGCCCGGCTCGGGCTGCTGGCGGTGCTCGGCGGCACGCTGGCCACGCTGATGACGGCCACCATCGCCGGCGTGCTGTCGCAGTTCTGATCCTGCCGGGCCGACCGGCGAGCGCGACCCGGCAAGCGTCAGCGGCTGTACTTGTTCTTGACCGCCGCCGGCAGGAACTCCTGATCGCTCATCGGCAGGCCGTACTGGATCGCCGGCGATTCCGAGAACAGCCGCTCGGCAAAGTAGCTGCCGGCCTTCAGGTCGTAGGTCAGGCTCGGCACCGCGAACGCCGCCTGCACGTCGTACAGCGGCAGCAGATGGCCCTCCTGGAAACGCCATAGCGCGCCGGACGGATCGTGGTTCTCGACCAGCACCACGTTCCAGCTGTCCTCGTCGACATAGAACACGCGCTTCCCGAAGCTGTGCTTGTTGCCAGGCCGCAGGCTGGCTTCCACCACCCAGACGCGGTGCAGCTCGTAGCGGGTGCCGGCCTGGTTGAAGTGGCCGCGGGTCAGCAGCTCCTTGTTCTTGTAGCGGCCGTCGCTGAGCCGGTAGCTGTTGTACGGGATGTACAGCTCGCGCTTGCCGGTGAGCTTCCAGACGTAGCGATCGACTAGGCCGTTGTACATGTCGACCATGTCGATGAACTGGATCGCGTCGGTTTCCGGATACGGCTGGTCGTAACCGATCGGCGGCACCCGGAACATCTTGCCGGCGTTGACCAGCAGCACCCAGATGCCCCGCGCCCGCTGCAAGGAATTGGCGGTTTCGTGGAACAGCGCGACGAACTCCGGCCGCTGGCCTGGCCGAGCGACGCTGAAGGTGCCGTAGGCGATCATGTTCTCCCGCTCGACATCGCCCGGATCGCGCAGGTTGCCGTAGCGGAACAGCACCCGGAACACGGCATTGCCAAGCGCACGGATCGCGCCTTCCGGGGATACCACCGCCTGCTGGTACTGCAGCAGCGCGCTGTCGCCGCGATAGCGCACCCGGTGGTTCCACAGCACTTCCACGCCGGTCTTCGGCTGCGGGAACGGGAAGCCCAGCTTGGCGCCCTCCAGCGAATCGGCGGCTGGCGCCTTGGCCCGGCCGTTGTTGGCGCGGGTGGCGTCAAGGATCGGCTGCGGGAACGCCACCGAGCGCCGGGTTTCATAGACCGGCATCGTGTAGTCGGGAAAGCGGGCAAACAGTGCCCGGTGACCATCGGACAAGCGGCCGGCGTACTGCGCCAGATTGGCGGCGGTGATGGTGAACTTCGGCCGATCGCCTGGGAACGGGTCGGCCAGCTTCTGGCCCGGCTGGTAGCCGGCCGGCCACTGCGAGCGGGTCAGGCCACCGGTGTACGGGGGAATGCTGCCGTCGCGATTGCCACCCTGTTCGGCACCGATGGCCGTGAGTCCGCCGCTGCCCACCGCCACTCCCGGCTCGACTGCCTCTGGCGCAGCCGGCACAGCGGCATCGGCCACCGTCACCGGACCATCGAGCAGGCCGGTGGCCAGCGCGGGGCCACTGTCGTCCTGCCGGGTCCGGCGCTGCGCGAGCGCTGCGATCGCCTGCTCGCGGGCGCGGCCGGAGTCGAGGTACTTCACCCATTGCTCGGCGAGCTTGCGGCTGGCCGGGTACTGCGTGGCGCTGCGGAACGCACTCGCCGCCGCATCGACATCCGCCTGCTGGTAGAGCGCGACACCGAGCGTCATGTAGGCCGGTCCGGTCTTCGCGCCGAGCGCAATGGCTTGCCGCAGCGCCTCGCTCGCCTTCGGATACGCCTCGCGATCGAGATGCAGCTGGCCAAGCTGCAAGTAAAGCTCCGGTGCAGCGGCGGCGCGGATCGCGTCCTCCAGCGCAGGAATCGCCAGCGTCGCTTCGCGGGCCGCGACCCACAGCGCCGCCAGCGACCGCAGGTTGGCAGCGGATTTCGGCAATTTGCCGGCATCGAGCCAGCCTTTCAGCAGCGAGCCGGCGGCGTACGGCGCGCCGATCTGGGCGGTCAGGCCGACCAGCTGCAGCCGCTGTTCCTCGGTGGTGATGTAGCCGAGCCGGCTCGCCACTTCCATCGCGGCCTGCGCGCGGCTGCTGTCGCCGGCCTTCAGGTACAACGCCGATAGCCGGAACCAGTCGTCCTTCGCGCTCGGCTGGTCGCGGACCACGGTTTCCAGCACCTTGGCCGCCTCGCCTTCCTGGCCGGCGCCGACGTAGGCCGCGTACAGCGCGCGCCGCCATGACAGGTCCGGTTGCGGCTTGGCTGCCACGCCCTTGGCCAGTGGACCGACCGCATCGCGATAGCGCTTCTGCTGCAGGTAGGCGGCGCCGAGCGCCACCAGCTGCTCCGGCGGCAGCGGCTTGCCCGCCTTGTAGCTCGGCTCGAGGCCCTTGATGACGCTGGCCGGATCGCCCTTGCCAACCCGCAGCCGGCCCAGCGTGGCGCGCATCTCGTCGGCTGCCGGGCCGGACAGCGCGCCAGTGGCGATCGCCTGCTCGAGGTAGCGGGCGGCGGCGTCGAGATCCTTGCGGTTCGCGGCCTGCCCGGCCAGCTCGCGCAGCAGCAGCGCACGGGCATACGGATCGGTGGTGTTGCCGAGCTGGGTCGCCAGATCCTGCGTCGCCGGCTTGCCGCCACTGCCGTCCGGAATGCGCGCCTCGCTCTTGTACTGATCGGCCGCCAGCGGAGCCGCCAGCAGCCCGGCCAGCAACGCGACCGGCAAGGCTGCCCGCATCAGCGGAAGCGGACCGTGAAGCGCAGCACCATCGGATTGACCGCGATGGAAATCAGCGCGCCTGCCACCGCCAGCGCTTGCGCCTGTGGCGGCAGCAGGTCCAGGGTCAGGCCGAGCCCGATCAGGATGAAGCTGAATTCGCCGATCTGGGCCAGCGCCGCCGACACGTTCAACGCCGTGCCGTTCGACCAGCCGAGCAGCCGCACGATCACATAGGCCGCCAGCGACTTGCCGATCACGATCACGGCGACCACCGCCAGCACCGACAGCGGCGAGCTGATCAGGATCATCGGATCAAACAGCATGCCGACTGTCACGAAGAACAGCGCCGCGAAGCTGTCCTGGAACGGCCGCAGCTCATCGGCCGCGCGATGACTCAGGTCGGACTCGTTGACGACGATGCCGGCGAAGAAGGCACCCAGCGCGAAGCTGACGCCGAAGGCCTCCGCCGACAGGAAGGCCACACCCAGCGACAGCGTCACCGCCGCCAAGGTGAACAGTTCGCGCGAGCCGCTCTTCTGCACCTGCGCCAGCAGCCACGGAAACAGCCGGCGACCGACCACCAGCATCAGCGTGACGAACAGCGCGATCATCGCCAGGGTCAGCCCCAGCGAACGCAGCAGCGCACTCAGATCCAGCGCCTCGCCTCTGAGCGGGCCGGCCAGCGCCGGCAGCATCACCAGCGCCAGCACCATCACCAGGTCCTCGACGATCAGCCAGCCGACGGCAATCTGGCCGTCCTCGGAATGCAGCATCCCGCGCGCTTCAAGCGCCCGCAGCAGCACCACGGTGCTGGCCACCGACAGCGCCAGCCCGAACACCAGCCCGGCGCCGAGCGACCAGCCCCAGTATTCGGCGAGCCCCATGCCCATCACCGTCGCAACGGCGATCTGGGCGATGGCGCCGGGAATGGCGATGCCCTTGACCCGCATCAGGTCGCGGATCGAGAAATGCAGGCCGACGCCGAACATCAGCAGGATCACGCCGATCTCGGCGAGCTGCGGTGCCAGGCTGGCATCGACGATCAGCCCCGGCGTGAACGGCCCGACCGCGACGCCTGCCATCAGATAGCCGAGCAGCGGCGGCAGGCCGATGCGGAAGGCGACGAAGCCGCCGACGAAGGCGAAGCCGAGGCCGATCGCCAGGGTCTCGATCAGTGCCGCGTCATGGCCGTCGGTCGAGGCGAACGCCAGGGTCGGCAGCAGCAGCAGGCTGGTCAGCAGTGTTCGAATCATGGTCAGCGGTAGTTGTAGGCACAGTCGGCGGGGTCCATCTCGACCCGCTGCTTCACTTCGGCAGCCGTCTTTCCTTTTGGATAGATCCAGTTGCCGACGCTTTCAATGGCTGCCCCCTCATAAACGCCGCGCGGCTCGGCGTCGACGATGCGGACGTTCTCGACCTGGCCACCCGGCGTAACCACGAACACCACCTCGACCCAGCCACGAATCTTCTTCTTGCAGGCCCAGTCCGGCATCTGCGGACGCGCGGTCGACAGCGGCACCAGCTCGCGGCCCTTGACGCCGCCAGCGCCCCGGCCGCCACCGCCGCCGCCACCACCGTTGCCGGAACCATTGCCACCGCCGGCGAAGCCGCCGAACACGCCGCTGCTGCCGAGCCCGGCACCGATGCCGAGATCAGCGCTGCCGATGCCGACGGCGGCGACGTTGACCTCCGGTACGGAGAGCGGGATCGACGAGGTCGGAATGTTCGGCAGGCTGGCGCGCGCCAGCGAAGGCGGTGAATCCGGCGGCGGTGGCGGCGCCAGTTCCGGCAGCCGTGCGGCGGCCTCATCGGTGTCCGGCGGCTTCTGCTCCGGGCTCTTGACGATCTGCGAGACAGGCAGGCTGTCATCGCCCGGCGGGCCTTCGAGATGCGGCGAATCGATCATCCAGCGCATCACCACCACCATCAGCAGCACCAGCAGCGCCGCCAGCGGCGCCAGCAGCAGCCAGCGCCACGGCCGCCGCCCGGCTTCGACCGGCGACGGCGTGATCGCGGCAGGAGCGACCGTCGCCATCTCAGGGGGCCGCCGCTGGCGTGGCCGAAATCGCGACGTCCGGCGCACCGGCCAGTCGCGCTTGATCCATGGCTTCGACCACGAGGCCAGCCCGGGCGTCTCGGTCAGCCTGGATCACCACCGGCGATTTCGGCTTCTGGGCGCGCAGCCGCTCGATCGTGGCGCGCAGCAGGCGAATGTCGACCCGGCCACGGTCGACGAAGATGTCGCCGTTCGCCGAGATGCCGACGAAGATCGCCGAGTTGTCGAGCTTCACGGCGGTCTGCGCGTTCGGGCGGTTGATCTTGAGCCCCGACTCCGACACGAAGGCGGCACTGATGATGAAAAAGATCAGCAGGTTCAGGAAGAAATCCAGCATCGGCGCGAGGTCGATGTGCGTGTCCTCGCGGACCTGGGAATGGCGGCGGACTTTCATGGCCGGGCGCTCATTCGGTGACGAAGCGGTCGGGCAGCCGATCCGACTCCCAGCGCACGCGCGCTGCCAGCCGCACGGAGAAGAACAGTCCGAGCAGGCTGACGACGAGGCCGGCCAGGGTCGCGACCATCGCATGCGACACGCCGTAGGCCATCGCCCGGACATCGGCCTGGCCGGCGGCAGTCATCGCATCGAACACTTCGAGCATCCCGGCCACGGTGCCGAGCAGGCCGAGCAGTGGCGCCAGCGGCACCATGACCTTGATCAGCGGCATGGTGGCCGACATGCCGACCTTCAGCTCCGACAGCAGCTGCTCGCGGATGCGCTGGGCGGTCCACGAGCGGCGATCGCGACGCGACGACCACTCCGCTTTCTTCTCCGCCAGTCGCTGCGGATGGATGCGCTTCAGGTACCAGTAGCGCTCCAGGATCAGCGTCCACATCGCCAGCGCCGCCACCAGGATCACCTGGACGACCCAGCCGCCGAGGCGCAGGAAATCCTCCCAGGAATCGCGCGGCAGCTCGAAGGCGATGTGCAGCAGCTCGGTCACGGCGTGCCGCCCTCGCCGATCCGCGCTTCGAGCCGGCGTGCCAGCAGGCCGGCCGCCTGTTCGTCGAGGATCTGCACCAGCACCCGAGACCGCGCGCCGAGCACGCTGTTGATGAACAGGATCGGGATCGCGATCATCAGGCCGAGCACGGTGGCGATCATCGCCTGCGAAATGCCGCCGGCCATCACCTTCGGATCGCCGGCACCGACTTCGGTGATCACCTGGAAGGTGATGATCATGCCGGTGACGGTGCCGACCAGCCCGAGCAGCGGTCCGGCCGCCACCACCATGCTGAGAAAGCTCTGGAAGCGTTCGATGCGCGGCAGTTCGCGCAGCACCGCTTCGGAGACGCGGGTTTCCAGCACTTCCGGATCAAGCGCGCGGCCATCGTCCTTCAGGCAGGCCAGCACGCGACCCAGCGGATTGTCCGGCTGCGGCGCCTCGATGGCCTTGAGCTGGCGGCTCATGCGTCCGCCGACGATCGCCAGATACCAGAGCTGGTACAGCGCCAGACCAACCCCGACCAGGCCGAGCAGGATGATCACGTAGCCGACCTCGCCGCCCTGGTGGATGCGTTCGAGAACGTCGGGCCGCAGCGCCGCCAGCCGGAACAGGTTGCCGCGCGTCGGGTCGACCGCCACCGGCAGCCACGCTCCGGCAGGTGCCTCGGAGAAGGCTTCGGCAGGGCCACGCGGCTGCTCGCTGCGCTGCGGCGTGATCAAGCCGCCGCCGGGCTGCGCAACCAGATAGTCGCCGCCGGCGATCGCGCCGAACGCGCCGATGCGGGTCACGGTCTGCGGCGTCGTGGTGCCGTCGGCTGCCGCAACCGGCGCCTGGAAGCGCACCACCTTGCCGTTCTCGCCCAGCTCCTGCTGCAGCAGGAACCAGAAATCCTCCAGCTGCTGGTTGCTCGGCAGCCGGGCCGGATCGGCCAGCTGGTCGAGCACTTTCAGCCGTTCCGGAAACTGCGCGGTGACATAGGAATCCGCTGCCGCCGCGCGGAACTGGGTGGCCGCCTCGCGCACCGCCGCGTAGACCTGGCCAAGGTCGCCGCTCTGTGCCGACAGCTGCGCCTTGAACTCGCTGATCGCCTTCTGGTTGGCCTCGTAGCGACCGCGCACGGCTGCCGCCTTCGCTTCGGCGGCGCGCAGTTCGGCCTCCGCCTGCGCCAGCTGCGCCTGCTGTTCGGCCTTGTTGCGCAGAAAGCGCGCTTCGCGCTCGGCATTGATCTTCGCGTTCTGCGCGCTCGATTCGCGGATCGACTTCAACAGCTCGTCGATGCCGGCCGCCTGCTGCGCCTGCGCGGTCGCCGCCACCAGCAGCAGCGCTGCCACCAGCCAGGAACGCGCGCTCACTTGGCGCCCGCCTTCGCTGCGGCGGCGGATGTCGGCGTCGGCACTGGCAAGGTCACCACCAGCGGCGCCGCCGTCTCGCGGGCGATGCGCAGTGCCTCGCGAATCTCGCCGCGGTGCTGCTCGGCCAGCGGCAGCCAGGCCTTCTTCGGCGCATCCCAGGCCAGCGCTTCGCGGCCATCAAGCGTCAGCGCATACATCGCTGTGCGGCCCATCCGAAGCACGTCGACCAGCTTGCGCGCGCCGCCAACATCCAGCTCCATGCGCTCGGCGCCGAACACGCGGCCGTAGTCGGCTTCGATGCGATAGGCCTCGACCACACGCCGGTACTTCTCGCCCTGGGTCACTGAGGGATCGGTCATCAGCCGCTTCAAGCCGGCAATGCGCTCCTTGCGCTCGGGAACCAGGAACGGCAAATCGAGCGCGATGAACTTGTCGAGGCTGTCGATCATCTTCAGCAGCAGCGGTGTCAGATCGCGCGTGTTGGTGGCCAGCTCGCGGGCCTGGGCGGCCAGCGCGGCGCGCTCCGCGTCCTGCGTGGCCAGCAGAGGCTCGACCTGTTCGGCATAGACCTTCAGCTGCTGCGACTGCCAGATCGCGGCGCGGTAGCGTTCCAGCAGACTGCGCGTCTGGTCATCGAGGGCATCGATGCGCGCCTGTGCAGCCTTTGCTGCATTGTTGGCCTGCACGGTGGCATCGACCGCCGGCGAACCATTGCCCTGCGCCATCAGCAATGGCGCGGCCAGCAGCGTGGCCGCCATCAACGCGGCGGTCGGGAGGAAGATCGGGAGGCGCGTCATCGTGCTAGTAGCCGGTGACCAGCTTGGTCGAGAACCGATTGACCATCGCCGGCAGCAACTTGTTCGACCAGGCCAGCAGCTTCGTCTGCAGGCCCGGATACCAGTGGGTGCGCGGCCACAGCCGCCATTGCGATGCCGACCAGACCATCGCCGCGATGTCGTCCGCCTGCAGGTTGATGCCGAGCCGGCCAACGCTGGCCGGCGGCGCCGCCACGTTGTGGACCATCGGCGTGGCGACGAACAAAGGCAGCAGATCCATCACCCGGATGCCGTGCTGCGCCCATTCGATGCTCAACGCCTCGGTCAGCCCCTTGACCGCAAACTTGGTCGCCCCGTACGTGGCGAACGCGGGCGTGCCGTTGATCGCCGAGGCCGAGGCCATGTTGATCAGCGCGCTGCGGCGAGTCTGCTTCAGATAGGGAAAGGCCGCGTGCGCGCCGTTGATCACGCCCTTCAGATTGACGTCGACCAATGCGTGGTGACGGGCCAGCGACATCTCGGCGAAATCGCCCGTATGCAGGATGCCGGCATTGTTGAACATCACGTCGAGCCGGCCGGTCTTCGCCCAGAAGCGGGTCAGCGCGGCTTCCAGCGCTGCGGCATCGGTGACATCGAGGCTTTCGGCGATCGCGAACTCTGCACCGAACTTCTGCCGGAGCCCTTCGCAGGCACTGCCGGCGAGATCGTAGAGGCCCACGAACCAGCCTTTCGCCGCGTACAGCTCGGCGGTGGCGCGGCCGATGCCGGCAGCCGCGCCGGTAATGAAGATTGCGGGTCGATCGATCATTCGGGCTTGGATTTTCCGGGCGTTTCATTGGCCGCCTGCAGCGGCGGCGGTAATCTAACCCGCCCCTCGACAAATGTCCGAAACCCGACCATGGCCGCCCAGCACCCACCCGCCTTCCTCGCCCTGGTCGATGACGCCAAGAGGAGAATCCGCGAAATCCATGCCCGCGATCTGGCCGCCACCCTCGCCGCGCACCCGGGCGCGAAGCTGGTCGATGTCCGCGAGGAAAGCGAATACGCCGCCGGCCACGTTGCCGGTGCCCAGTGGATCGGCAAGGGCGTGATCGAACGCGACATCGAAGCTCTGTATCCGGACAAGACAACGCCGCTGTACCTGTACTGCGGCGGCGGCTTCCGATCGGCGCTGGCCGCCGACAACCTGCAAAAGATGGGCTACACCCAGATCGTCTCGGTCGACGGTGGCTGGCGCACGCTCAAGGATCTGATGCCGACCGAGTCGAAATGAGCGTTCCCGCCGGTTTTCAGGCCGCCGCGCAAAAAACCGCCGAAACCTGCAAAAACTCGTTGTCGCGCCCCGACGAACCCCCTACAATCCGCGCCTCGCGTGGCTAGGTAGCTCAGATGGTTAGAGCGCGGCACTCATAATGCTGAGGTCGGCGGTTCGATCCCGCCTCTAGCCACCATCAAGACATCTAAGTAGATTCAAAGAAGTCCAAAAGCCCTGAGAAATCAGGGCTTTTTTTGTGCCTGCCGTCCGTAGTGGTCCGGGTAACTCCGCTTGAATCCGATCTGATTCCGGGTAAGTTTCCGGGTAACACCGACGCACGGACGGCGTGCTTGTGACGAAGCGGGCCGGAGCGATGGACCGACCGCTGCCACCTGACGAATAAGCCCCGTCCAGATCGACTCCGGACGGGGCTTTTGCTTGCACGGCGCAATCAGCCGGTGTCAGCGCTTCGGTGCTTTCGGGCGGAAGCTGATCGGGATTTCGTCAGCGGCGCGGCGCGTCGGTGCGCTGCTGCCGCAGCTGTTGCAACTGCTGCAGCCGCTGTTGCAATTGGTTGCGACGGCAGGCGGCGGCGCAAGCCCCAGGGCGGCACGCAGCCGGGTGAGGCCACGGCGGCTGACGCCGGGGAACAGCTGGAACAGCGCACGCAGCGCGAACGCCAGCACGATCAGGCCAACCGCCAGCGATTCGGCCGTGATGCCGTTGGTGCTCAGGTCCATGCGCTGGCAATCCGGAACGTCAGGAATGAAGCGCCGTAAGCAAGCGCGAACAGGTAGACGGTGGCGATGCCGACGATCTTCCACGACCGCGTTTCGCGGCGGATCACCGCGAGTGTCGACACGCACTGCGGTGCGAACACGTACCAGACGATCAGGCTGAGCGCAGTGGCCAGCGACCACTGGGCCGCGATCAGCGGCAGCAGCTGGCCGGCGGCTTCGTCACCCGTGGCGGCGACGGCGTAGACGGTGGCGAGCGAACTGACGGCTACTTCGCGCGCGGCCAGTCCGGGAATCAGCGCGATGCAGATCTGCCAGTTGAATCCGATCGGCGCGAACACGGCTTCCAGCGCGCGGCCGATGCGGCCGGCGTAGCTGTAGTCGATGGCCGGGCCGGCGAAATCGGCCGGTGCGGCCGGGTATGTGGACAGGAACCAAAGCAGCACGGTCAGCGTCAGGATGATGCCGCCGACCCGCTTCAGGAACACGCTGGCGCGCTCCCATAGGCCGATCAGCACATCGGTGACGTGCGGCACGCGATACGACGGCAGTTCCAGCAGCAGCGCGTGCTCGGTGCTGTCGCGGCGGATCAGCTTCATCGCATAGGCCACGACCAGCGCCGAGACGATGCCGGCAACATAGAGTCCGAACAGCACGAGACCCTGCAGGTTGAACAGGCCGGCGACCGTCGTCTTCGGGATGAACGCACCGATCAGCAGCGCGTAGACCGGCA
>CAYPJK010000013.1:0-16455 GCA_964411025.1 uncultured Nevskia sp. | reverse complement strand
ACCGATTTCCGCAGCAGCAGCACCAGCATTGCGCCCAGGACCAGGGCACTAAGAATCGAGTAGTCCAGCGTGAACGAGCGCGCGGCGAGGCTGACGATGCCGGCCTCGTACGGGCGATCGGTGTCGACCGGCACCAGCGGCAGCAGCCACGGCAGGCTGGCCAGCAGCAGCGCGAACAGCAGCGCCGGTGCCAGGGTCCAGACCTTCGCCGGCAGCCGGTCCCAGGCGCGGCCGAACAGCAGGAACAGCGGCGTGCAGCCGTACAGCAGGTAATGCGGCAACTGGGTGCCGGAGAACGAGAAGAACACGAACACCACGCCGAACCACAGCAGCAGGTAGCGGTCCAGCGCGTCCGGCCGCCGCAAGCGCGCGAACGTACCCGGCAGCAGCGCGGTGAACGGCATGACGATCAGCGGCAGTGCCAGCAGGTAGTACCAGGGCTTGCCGCCGTGGCCCTGCAAGGTCGAGCCGTAGCGGGTCAGGTTGTGATCGAACAGGAAGTGGAAGAAGAAGTCGGTCTGGCCGCTCAGCGCCAGCGGCACCATCCAGACCGAGACCGTCGCCAGCAGCACCAGCCAGCCGTAGGGATCGACAACGGCCTTGAGCCAGCGCAGCGGCTGCCGCTGCAGGAGATAGAAGGCAAGGCTGACGATCACCGGCAACGCGATGGCGATGGGCCCCTTGGTCAGAAAGCCGAGGCCCATCCACAGATAGGCCCGCAGCAGCCGTCGGCGGGTCGGTTCGAGATAGTGGCGGTAGATGTCGAACATCGCCGCCGCGATCCACAGGTTCAGCATCGCGTCGGCGATGGCCGCATGGCCGATGATGCTGGCCATCAGGCTCAGCGCCACGGCGCTGGCGGCGACGATCGCGGCGTTCAGCGACGCCGTGTACGCGAACGTGGCGCGGAACACCACGAAGCACCAGATCGTGGCGCTGAGCGCCGACGGAAAGCGGAAACCGAGTTCGGTCTTGCCGAACAGCCAGACCGACGCGGCCTGCGCCCAGTAGATCAGGATCGGTTTGTCGTAGCGGGGCTCGCCATTCAAGGTCGTGGTCAGCCAGCGGCCGGAGGCCAGCAGTTCGCTGGTGGCCTGGCTGAAGGCGCCTTCATCGAGATCGAACAGCGGTACCGCCCACAGGTTCGACCAGAAGCCGATCAGGATCGCGATGAACAGGAAGCTGATCTGCGCGCCGTTCAGGCGGTCCTGCTCAAGCATCGCGCTGCAAGGCCTCTTCGCTGTCCAGCAGGTTCGGCGCTTGCGGATTGCGCAGCAGGCGCCAGCTGTCGTCCGCGGCACCGGGCGCGCCGCTGGCCACCGTCAGCGGACCTTCGGAGCGCTGGTAGAACACCCGCGACAGCATTTCGGCGATCAGGCCGGTGGTCAGGAACTGGATCGAAAACACCAGCAGCAGGATCGCGACCAGGAACAGGGGCCGGCTGCCGATCGACTCGCCGAGCACGAACTTGACCACGCCGAGCCAGCTCATCGCCGCGCCGCCGATGAAGCCGAGCGCCAGCCCGATCGAGCCGAAGAAGTGGCCGGGACGGGCGCGGAAGCGCAGGAAGAAAAACACCGTCAGCAGGTCAAGCACCACGCGGAAGGTGCGCGAGATGCCGTACTTGCTTTCACCGAACTGGCGCGCGGCATGGCCCACCGCCGTTTCGCCGATCCGCGTCGGGCTGGTGACCATCGCTGCCCAGACCGGAATGAAGCGGTGCATCTCGCCATACAGCCGCACCTGCTTGATCACGCTGGCCTTGTAGACCTTCAGGCTGCAGCCGTAGTCGCGGATTTTCACGCCGGTGACGCGGGCGATCAGCTTGTTGGCGAGCTTCGACGGCAGCTTGCGGCTCATCCAGGCGTCCTGCCGATTGGCGCGATAGCCGGTCAGCAGGTCGAGATCGCGGGCGAACATTTCCTCGACCATCCGCGGGATGTCGGCGGGGTCGTTCTGCAGGTCGCCGTCGAGAGTGGCGATCACGTCGCCGCGAGCGGCGTCGATGCCGGCCTGCATCGCCGTGGTCTGGCCGTTGTTGCGGGCGAAGCGGATTACCCGCACGTGCGGACCGTACTTTGCGCCCTCGGCCAGCAGCCGCTTGCCGGTGTCGTCGAGGCTGCCGTCGTCGACGCAGATCAATTCCCAGGGGCCGGGATAGCCGGCCAGGCCTTCATGGACCCGGGCCAGCATCGGGGCCACGTTGTCCTGCTCGCGGTACATCGGAATCACGATCGACAGGCTGTGCGCCATGGTTTTCGATGTGTTGCAGTGCGGGAGGGACGCGAATCTTAGCATCCGGCTCCGTATGGCCGACCGCCGCGCGCCTCAGCGGACGGGGTGCAGCAATCGGTCGATCGACGCCGTCACCAGCGCCTCCAGTGCAGCCCTGGGCGTGCCGGCACGCGCCCGGACTGCGAGGCTGTGCAAGGTCGCCGCCGCCAGGGCGCCGAGGATGTCGACATCGGTATCCGCCGGCAGTTCACCGGCATCGACAGCGCGCTGGAACCGCGCGGCCAGCCGTGCATCGATCAGGGCCAGCACCGCCTGCAGTGCCTGACGGATCTCCGGCTCCTGCGGCGCCTCGACGGTTGCCGTGCAGACCACGAAGCAGCCGCGGGCTTCGGTGCTGCCGGACAGATAGACGCCGAGCGCACCCTCGTAAAAACGGGTCAGCGCCTCGCGCACTGTCGGCGCCTCGTCGAGCGCGGCTTTCACCGCCGCGTCCGTCATCTGCCCGAAGCGGCCCAGCGCGTGCAGGTACAGGTGCCGTTTGTCGCCAAAGGTGGCGTACAGGCTGGGCCGGTTCATGCCGGTGGCGGCGCTCAGATCGTCGAGCGTGGTGCCGTTGTAGCCGTGGGTCCAGAAGGCATCGAGGGCGCCGTCGAGTGCCGCGTCCGGGTTGATCCGACGCGGGCGGCCCCGGCGACGACGCCCATTTATTTTTGTACTGCCTTGCATTGAATTCACGGCTCCGGCTAATTTGCTGCAAGACGGTACAAAAATTTCCGCATCGGGCAGACCCGCTGCAAGACCACGCGAGACCGAGGAGACCTCAATGGACCTGTACTTTGCACCGCTGTCCTGTTCGCTGGCGACCCGCATCGCGTTGTATGAAAGCGGGCAGACCGCCGGTTTTCACGAAGTCGTGTTGTCGACCAAGCGAACCAGAACTGGAGCGGACTACCGGGCGATCAATCCGAAGGGCCAGGTGCCGGCGCTGGTCTGCGACGACGGCGAGATCCTGACCGAAGGGGTGGCGATCCTGCAGTACGTCGCCGACCGTGCCCCGGCTTCCGGGCTGGCGCCGCCGGCCGGCGAATTTGCCCGCTATCGCCTGCAGCAGTGGCTGAACTTCATTGCCGCCGAGGTCCACAAGCAGGTCTTCTACACACTGTTCAACCCGGCGGTCCCGCCCGAGGCCAAGACCTTCGCCCGCGAGGTTGCGTTGCCGATTCGTTTCGAGCATCTGTCGGAGCACCTGAAGCATCGCCCCTTCCTGGTCGGCGACCGCTTCACCGTCGCCGATGCCTACCTGGTCACCGCGCTGAACTGGGCGGCCCCGGGTGGTGTGGATCTGAAGCGCTGGCCGGTGCTCGCCGACTGGCATGCGGTACAACTGCAACGCCCGGCGGTGGCGCGCGCCTTGGGCGAGGAACTGGCGTTGCGCGCCGCAGCCTGATCCATCCGGAGACGTGCATGAAGATTGTTGCCTTGCTGTACCCGCAGATGACCCTGCTTGACCTGGTCGGCCCGATGCAGGTCTGGAGCTTCCTGCCCGGCGCGGAGATCCAGTTCGTCTGGCGCCAGAAAGGCCCGGTCACGACCGATTGCGGCCTGCCAGTCGTGGCCACCCATGATTTTTCCGATGCCGCCACCGATCCGGACGTGCTGTTCGTCGGCGGCGGTGCCTACGCCACGCTTGCGCTGCTGGGTCAGCCGGACGTGCTGGCCTTTGTCGCGGCACGCGGCGCGGCGGCGAAATGGGTGACCAGCGTCTGCACCGGCTCGCTGATCCTCGGCGCGGCCGGCCTGCTGCGCGGCTACCGGGCGGCCTGCCATTGGGGGGCCCGCGAGCAGCTGACCAACTTCGGCGCGATTCCATCCGACGAGCGGGTCTGCATCGACCGCAACCGCATGAGCGGCGGCGGCATCACCTCGGGCATCGACTTCGGCCTGACTGTGGCCGGCCAGTGGGCCGGTGCCGATACCGGACGGATGCTGGAACTGATCATGGAGTACGCGCCGGAGCCACCATTCGGCACTGGTCGCCCGGAACTGGCCGATGTCGCAACTCGCGCGCGGGCGAATGCGCTGTTGGCCGAGGCGATGGCGGCGCCGGCCTGACCGAGGCCAGGCGTCAGCGTCTGGCTCAGCGCCGGGGCGTGGCCAGCCAGGCCAGCGCCCCGGCGACCAGCGCCGTGGTCAGCACCAGCAGATGCAGGTTGACCGCAGCGGCCAGCAGCGGCCCGAGATCGGTCTGACCGGCAGCGGGCAGCAGCAGCGCCATCGCCCCGGCTTCGTAGGTGCCGAAGCCGCCGGGCGCGTGCAGCGGCAGCACCGTCGACAAATCACCCCCGATGGCTCCGAGCGTGCCAGCCAGTGGCGACACCTGCGCCAGCAGCCCGAGCACGATGCCGAGCGCGGCCAGCTTCACGCCCCAGGCGGCCCAGGTCAGCGCCAGGTCCAGTGCCAGGGTAGCCGGCTGCGTCGGCAGCCCGGCCAGCGCCTTGGCGATCAGCCCGCCGAGCTTGCCGCTGCGTGCGGCGAACCGCCGTTGCAGCGGCGCCCGCAACGCGAACAGCAGCAACGGTGAAAGCGCTGCCGCCACGGCGCCCAGCCAGGCCAGTGCGCTCAGCCCGCTGATCGGCGACAGCACCCCCGAAGCAGCACAGGCGGCGGCCACCGTCGCCAGCACGTGCAGATCCAGCAGGCGCAGCCAGAACAGCGTGCCGGCTGCCTGCGCCAGATCGATGCCGAACCAGCGTCGCATCAGCACCGGGAAGCTCACTTCGCCGGCCCGCGCCGGCAGCAACAGGTTTAGCGCGTTGTTGACCAGGATCAGCCGCAGGCAGGTGAACCAGGCACCGCGCGGGATCTGCGGCTCGGCCAGGTAGATGCGGCTGCCCCGCAGCGCATAGCTGGCGAGCATGCCGGCGATCGCCAGCAGCAGTGTTGACGGTGCGATCTGCGCCCACGGCGCCAGCAGACGGCCCCAGCCCATGAACTGTTCGACCGCGCAACCGAAGGCCGCGACGACGCCGAGATTCAGCGCCAGCCCGGCGGCGCGGCGTGCCGCAGGCTTCAGGGCTGCACCGCCAGCCAGTCGGCGAAGCGCCGCAGCCCGGTCTCGAAATCGGTGGCCGGCTCGTAGCCGAGCTGCGTCTGCGCAGCATGGATGTCCGCCCAAGTGCGCCGCATCTCGCCCGGCTGCCAGGGCTGCCAGTCGATCTGGGCCTTGACGTTCAGCACCCGCTCCATCTGCCGGATCATCTCCAGCAAGCCGACCGTGCGGTTGTTGCCGAGGTTGAAGACCGCGTACTTCGCCTTTGACGGATCACAGGCGAAGGCCATCGCCGCGCGCACGCCGGCGACGATATCGCCCCAGTAGGTGAAATCTCGTTCCGACGAGCCATCGCCGTACACCGGAATGCTTTTGCCGGCGAGCATCAGCCTGGCGAACTTGTGGATCGCCAGGTCGGGTCGCTGGCGCTCGCCGAACACCGTGAAGAAGCGCAGGCCCACAAAGCGCAGCGAGAAGGTTTCGGCATAGACGTAGCCCATCTGCTCGTTGGCGAGCTTGGTCGAGGCATACGGATTGATCGGCGTCAGGCCCAGATCCGACTCGCGCCACGGCAGCCGGGGGCAGTTGCCGTAGACACTCGACGAGGAGCCGAACACGAACGGCCTGATGCCGCGCGCCTGCGCGAAGCTCAGCAGGTTCTGGGTGCCGATGACGTTGGTCATCTGGTAGCCCAGCGGGTCGGTCAGCGAGTTCCGCACGCCGGCCTTGGCGGCCAGGTGGACGATCACCGAGTAATCGCCGGTCAGCAGTGCGTTCAGCTTGGCGCCGTCGCGGATATCGACCTCCACCAGCCGGTAGCGCGGGTGGTCCAGCTGTGCGGCGATGTGGCGACGCTTGACCGCTTCCGGGTAGTACGGGTCGAAGTTGTCGATCACCGTCACCTGCCAGCCATCCGCCAGCAGGCCGTCGACCAGATGGCTGCCGATGAAGCCGGCACCCCCGGTGACCAGCGCGTGACCAGGAGCGAGCGGGGCGGGTAGCGAGGCAGTCACGGCAAGCACTCCGGGGACGGAGCGCGGAGTTTACGCGCTCGCCGCCGGACGTCCGTCAGTCGACCGGTGATACCAGCGGCAACGGCCGGCCGACCGCCACCACCTGGCGCGCCAGCCGCTCGATGGCCTCGAGGCCGTCGCCGAGATAGTCCATCAGCGATTCCACTTTCGGCAGGCTGCGGCGGCAGGCCAGCACGCCGAAGTCGAGCGCATCGGCGCGGCTGGACGCGGTGACGTTCAGCGCCATGCCGTCGGCCAGCACCGACACCGGGAACATGCCTTCGACCGCGCAGCCCTGCCAGTACACCGGCGCACGCGGCCCCGGCACGTTGGAGATGACCAGATTGAAGGCCAGATGGCCGCGCTGCGGGGCGAACAGCATGTTCAGCAGCCCCGGGGCCAGCTGTGCGGCGGCGTAGCCGAGGATCGCGCCCGGCTTCATCGAAGCAAAGCGCGCCTTGCTGTGCTCCACCGAGGCCTTGATCACCTGCAGCCGCTCGGCGGGATCGGCCAGATGGGTGCCGAGATTGGCGAGCAGGAAGCTGATCTGGTTGCCGACGTCGCTCTTGTCGCGGCGGGTCGACATCGGCACGCCGGCGATCAGCGGTGCGGTGGGCAGTGCGTGGCGGTCGGCCAAGTAGTGGCGCAGCGCGTGGCTGCACATCGCCAGCATCACGTCATTGACCGTGCAGCCCAGCGTGCGGCCGGCCGCCTTGATCCGCGCCAGCGGATAGCTGCGGGCGAGGTAGCGGCGCGACGCGCTGATCGGCTGGTTCAGCAGCGAAGCCGGCGCCGAAGTGCCGCCCAGGGCATCCGGATGGCCTTCGCGCCGTTCGCGCGCGGTGCGCCGCAGTTCACGCCAGATCGCCGGCACGTTGTCGAACGCGCCGCCGAAGCGGCTGGCGAGCTTGACCACGCCATCGACCGGCGCCGCCAGCAGGTTGGCGGTGCGCACCCGCCGGCCAAGCGGCGGCGAGGCCCACGGCGGCGGCAGGATGTCGCCGGCATCGACCGACATCGAGCGCAGGAACAGCCGCGTGCCGGCCACGCCGTCAGCAACCGCGTGGTGAACCTTGGAGTAGAGCGCGACCTGGCCGCCTTCCAGCCCCTCGATGATGTAGGTGCGCCACAACGGGTAGGCCCGGTCGAGATGGCTGGCGTGCATCCGCGACACCATCGCCAGCAGCTGGTTCATCGTGCCCGGCTGTGGCAGCGCCAGATGGATGACGTGCTGCTCGATGTCGAATTCCGGGTCTTCGACCCAGAAGCCCTTGCCGAGCCGGCTTTCCAGCCGCTGGTTGAACGGCGGCAGCGGGGTTGCATACGAGCGCAGGCGGGCCACCAGCTGGCGCACGAAATCGGCTGGCGCATCGGCCGGTGGCCGTAGCAGCGTCAGGTAGGCGACGTGCAGCGGCTGGTTGCGCCGCTCCAGATGGATGAAGCCGAGGTCCAGCGCGGTCAGACGTTTCATTCAACTCGCTCCTGTCGTGGGCGTGGGCCGATCGTCACCGATCGGCGCGCACGCAACGGTTCGTTGCCGAGGCTTCCATGCACGTTACCTACCGGCGATGACGGCCACGCGGCAACGGCCGGCCGGCGAGGCGTCGGCCGCAGCGCGTACGATGCGCCGCCCCGCCACCTGCCACCGCCAAGCCGATGACCGACGAACTGCCACCGCTGCCGAACCTGCCGACCGGCCGGTACCGCCACTACAAGGGTGGCGAGTACGAGGTGATCGGCGTGGCCCGGCACAGCGAAACGCTGGAGGCGATGGTCGTCTACCGGCCGCTGTACAACCAGACCGGTCTTTGGCTGCGTCCGTTCCCGATGTTTGTCGAAAACATCGTCCACGACGGGCGCAGCCAGCCGCGCTTCGCCCGCCTGCCGGGCTGAGCACGGGCCGCCGCGATTCAGGGGCGGCTGGCGCGCTTGGCCATCATCTTGGCCATCTGCCGGCGCATCGCGGCGGCATAGACCGCAAACGGAACGGCGCGCTTGAACAGCCAGATGCGGCGTTCCCTCGGGTGGGTCAGCACGTGGAAGTCGCCGCGGGCCACCGCCGCCTTGACGGCGGCGGCGATCTGATCGGCGCCGATCGCCGACTTGTTGATCAGCTTCGCGGTCAGCCGCGCCATGTCGGCATTGGCGGTGCGGACCGATTCGGCGAGATTGGTGCGGAAAAACGCTGGACAGACCACGCTGACCTGGATGCCATGCGGATGCAGCTCCGCCTGCAGGGTTTCGCTGAGCGCGACCACCGCCGCCTTGGTGGCGTTGTAGGCCGACATCATCGGCGGATGGATCAGGCCGGCCATCGAGGCGATGTTGACCAGATGCCCCGAGCCCTGGCGCTTGAGCATCGGCACGAGGGCCTTGCAGCCGCGCACCACGCCGAGCAGGTTGATGTCGATCATCCATTGCCAGTCGGCGATTGGCATCTCGTCGATCCCGCCAGCGTCGGCCACGCCGGCATTGTTGAAGATCAGGTCGACGCCGCCCCAGTTCGCCTGCAGCCACGCCGCTGCCGCTTCCAGATCCGCTTCGGCCGTGACATTGCAGGTGAGCGCATGGGCGTCGGCCCCCAGCGCCGTCAGTGCGCTCAGCGTTTCGGCGCAGCGGTCGAGGTGGATATCGCCGATGCACACCCGCGCACCATCTCGGGCATAGGCTTCGGCGAGCGCGCGGCCGAGACCGGACGCGCCGCCGGTGATGAAGACGCGCTGGCTCATGACTGGCTCTCTTTGAGCTTGGCCAGCCGGCTGCCGTACTTGGCCAGCTCGACCTTGGCGATCATGCCGCGATGGACTTCGTCCGGGCCATCCGCCAGCCGCAGCACGCGGGCCTGTGCGTAGAGCATCGGCAGCACGGTGTCGTAGGAAACCCCGGCGCCGCCGTGGATCTGGATCGCCGCATCGACGACCTGCTGCAGCACGTTGGGGGCGACCACCTTGATCGCCGAGATCTCGGTGAGTGCGGCCAGCGCGCCGACCTTGTCGATCTTCCATGCGGCATAGAGCGTCAGCAGACGGGCCTGGTCGATGGCGATGCGCAGGTCGGCGATCCGCTCGCGATTGCCGCCGAGGTTGATCAGCGGCTTGCCGAAGGCAACGCGGTCCAGCCCGCGCTCGATCAGCAGCTGCAGCGCCCGCTCGGAAGCGCCAAGGCAGCGCATGCAGTGGTGGATGCGGCCCGGGCCAAGGCGGCCCTGGGCGATCTCGAAACCCTTGCCGACGCCCTTGATGATCGCCGACACCGGCAGCCGCACGTTGTCGAAATGCACCTCGCCGTGGCCGGCCGGCGGGTCGTACTCGCCGAACACCGGGAGCATCCGCTTGATCGTGATGCCCGGGGTGTCGAGCGGCACCAGCACCATCGAATGCTGGCTGTGGCGCGCAGAGTCCGGCTGCGACAGGCCCATGAAGATCACGACCTTGCAGTTCGGATGGCCGATGCCGGACGACCACCACTTCTTGCCGTTCAGCACCACCTCGCTGCCTTCGACGATGGCGGTTGCGCGCATGTTGGTGGCGTCGCTCGACGCCACATCCGGCTCGGTCATGCAGAACGCCGAGCGGACTTCACCATTCAGCAGCGGCTTCAGCCAGGTCTCTTTCTGCTCGGGGCTGCCGTACTTGTAGAGCACTTCCATGTTGCCGGTGTCCGGCGCCGAACAGTTGAAGACCTCCGGACCGAGGAAGCTCCTGCCCATCTCCTCGGCGAGCGCGGCGTACTCGACATGGTTCAGGCCGGCGCCCAGTTCCTCGTCCGGCAGGAACAGGTTCCACAGGCCCTGCGCCTTCGCTTCGGCCTTGAGCTCCTCGAACGCCGGACTGATGGTCCACTGGGTCCAGTCGCCGCCGACCTTGCGTTCGGCGATCTCGCGCAGATGGGTTTCTTCGACCGGCAGCACGCGGTCCTTGATGAAGGCGCGGACGCGCTTGAGATAGTCCTGCGCGCGCGGGCTGGGGGCGAAATCCATGAGGGGGCTCCGGTTGATTGGCCGACACGATAGCGCCTTGAACGCGGTATGGCGGCTTACCCGGGTACGCCCGCAGGCCAGCCGGACGATGGCCCGCGTTTTCGGATCGCGCCGGTGCGTACCGGGCTGGACTTCCGCCCGCGGCGGCAGCTGCGCCGGTCGGCGTGGCGGGCGCGGCGGTGGGGGCGTCGTCCTTTCATGCGGGGGTCCCGCCGGTCACCCGGACGAGAGTGGGCATGAGCGAAGCACCCCGCGAAAACCTGCTGGCCACCCGCCGTTTCAGCCCGTTCTTCTGGACCCAGACGCTCGGCGCATTCAACGACAACGTGTTCAAGAACGCGCTGGTGATCCTCGTCAGCTTCGGCATCGCCGGGCTGTCGCAGGACGACATCAACCTGTACGTGAACCTGGCCGCCGGGCTGTTCATCCTGCCGTTCTTCCTGTTCTCGGCCACCGCCGGCCAGCTGGCCGAGAAGTACGAGAAATCGCGGCTGATCCGCTGGATCAAGCTCGCGGAGATCGGAATCATGGCGCTCGGCGTGGCCGGCCCGTATCTCGGCAGCGTGCCGTTCCTGCTTGCCGTGCTGTTCCTGATGGGGGCGCAGTCGGCACTATTCGGGCCGGTGAAGTATTCGATCCTGCCGCAGGCGCTGCATCCGTCCGAGCTGATCATCGGCAACGCCTGGGTCGAGGCGGCGACCTTCCTGGCGATCCTGCTCGGCACCCTGCTGGGTGGCTGGCTGATCGCGCAGGCCTTCGGCATCGCTGCGGTCAGCGCGGTGATCATGGTGGTAGCCGTCCTGGGCTACCTGAGCGCGCGGGCGATACCGCTGGCGCCGGCGGCAGCGCCGGCGCTGCCGATCAACTGGAACGCGTTCTCCGAAACCGCGCGCAACCTGGCGTTCATGCGCGGCAACCGCACGGTGTTCCTGTCGGTGCTCGGCATCTCCTGGTTCTGGTTCTACGGCGCCACGTTCCTGGCCCAGCTGCCGAACTGGGTGAAGCTGAATCTGGGCGGCAACGAGCAGGTGGTGACCTGTCTGCTGACCGTGTTTTCGCTTGGTGTCGGCCTCGGGTCGCTGCTCTGCGAAAGGCTGTCCGGCCACAAGGTCGAGATCGGCCTGGTGCCACTTGGCTCGATCGGCCTGAGCCTGTTCGGTGCCGACCTGTACTTCGCCGCACCCGGCGATGCCGTGACCACCGGGCTCGGCGCGGCCGCCTGGCTGGCGCAGGCCGGCAGCCATCGGCTGCTGCTGGATCTGGCGCTGATCGGCGTCAGCGGCGGCCTGTTCATCGTGCCGCTGTACGCGCTGATCCAGACCCGCTCGGAAGCCTCGCACCGCAGCCGGATCATCGCCGGCAACAACATCCTGAATGCCGCGTTCATGGTCGCCTCGGCGGTGCTGGCGATCGCGCTGCTGAAGGCCGGGCTGAACATCCCGCAGCTGTTCCTGGCGGCCGCGATCCTCAATGCCGGCGTAGCGATGTTCATCTACACGCTGGTGCCGGAATTCCTGATGCGCTTCCTGGCCTGGATGCTGATCCGGGTGCTGTACCGCATCCGCGTGTCGGGGCTCGAGCAGCACATTCCCGAGGAAGGCGCGGCGATCGTCGTCTGCAACCACGTCAGCTATGTCGATGCGCTGATCGTCGGCGGCAGCGTGCGCCGGCCGCTGCGCTTCGTGATGGACCACCGGATCTTCCGGATTCCCGGCCTGAACTTCCTGTTTCGTACCGCGCGGGCGATTCCGATCGCGCCAGCGAAGGAAGACCCGGCGATGCTCGAAGCGGCCTACGCCGAGATCGACCGGGCGCTGAAGAACGGCGAGATCATCGGCCTGTTCCCGGAGGGCGCACTGACGCGCGATGGCGAGATCCAGCCGTTCAAGCCGGGCATCGAAAAGATCCTGGCCGCCAACCCGGTGCCGGTGATCCCGCTGGCGGTGCGCGGCCTGTGGGGCAGCATGTGGTCGCGGATCGATTCGCGCCTGCGCCGCGCGCGGCTGCCGCGCCGCTTCCGGGCCGAGATCGAGTTGCGGGCTGAGGCGCCGATCGCCCCGGCCGGGCTGACCGCTGCCGCGCTGGAAGCGACGATCCGTCGCCTGCGGGGCGATCGTGCCTGAGCGGCACGCGAACCGTCGGTGGTATCGCGGGGTCGAAGCGGGCATGACCGTCCTGTCCTGCCGTCGCCCGCTGCTGTCCGTGCTGCTGCTGCTGCTGGTGCTGGCGTCAGTGGCCGACGGCCAGCCGCTGCGTCCGGGCGGCAGTGCCGCAGCACCGGCCGCCGTGGCTGCTGATGGCGGTATTTACCGTTGCCGGGCGCTCGATGGCTCGGTGCTGTTCCAGGACCGGCCCTGTCATCTGAACGCCGGCACCCGGGAAGCACGCGAGGGCCGTGCCGGCGTGCGTGTCGATGCCCTGGCCGCACCGCCGGCGGAAGAAGGGGCGGTGGCGGCGGCTCGCTACCGGCGCTATCTCGAACAGCTGGCGGCGGATCGCCGGCTGGCCGCCGACGCCGATCTGGCGAGGGCGGAGCGGCTGAAGGCCGAAGCGGCGCTGGAGGCGGCGCGCGCGCCGCCTGCTGCCAAGGCGGGCGGCGCCACCGAAAGCGACCGCTGGCTGCCGCTGTATCTGCCGCACTTCGGCCGGCCGATCCCCCGTCCGCCGGTGATCGCGCCGTCACCACCCACGCCGCCATCGGGACCCCGACCGACCCGGCCGCCGCCGCGCGAACCGCGCGACGTGCGCGCGGAAATCCTCGATACCCGGCGCTGACTCAGTTTGTCGGCCAGCGCTGCGGCACGCGCTTGACGGTGCCGAGGTCGTAACCCATTGCCGCGATGCGGGCCAGGTGGCGGTCGTAATCGGCCTGGCTCATCTCCGGCTTGCGGGCCAGCAGCCAGACCAGATCGCGCTTGCTGCGCGCGATGACGACGCTGGAGTAGTCATCGGCCAGGTCGGTGATCAGGTACTCGCCCTTGAACGGCCAGATGAACTGCATGCCCCATTCGGCGTTGTTCGTTCCGGGCACCACGTAGCCCTTCGGCTGGTACTGCTTGGGCTTGCCGTCGAAGCCGCCATCGCGGAACGTGAAGGTGGTGGCGATGGTGCCGTCGTCATTGAGCCGATAGCTTTCGATCTGGTTGTAGCCGTCCTTGTCGATGAAGGTCGGCGTGTAGGCGATCACGTACCAGTCGCCCATGAAGCGCGGCAGGTCGACGTGCGTGGCGCGCGCGATCGGCGGCAGTTTCGGGGTCGCCGCGCAGGCGGTCAGGACGACGGCGAGCAACGCCGGACACAGTTGGAGCAAACGGTTCATGGTGGGTCTGAAGGTGAAAACGGAGTGCCGCTCAGACCACGGCCGGCGCGGGATGTTCGCGCCCGCTCAGCGCCCGAAAGCCAGCGGCAGCAGCGCCTGCGCCGTGCTGCTGCGGACCCGCAGGCCATCGCGGCTGAGCATCAGCACCTCGATGTCGTGGCCGCAGATCGCAACCGCTTCGGCAAGCACCTGCCGGCAGCGGCCGCAGGGGGCGATGAATTCGCCGGTCACAGCCGCTGCCAGTTCACCTTCGGCGGCAATGGCGATCGCCACGACCTCCTGCAGCCGCCCGGCAGCGCTGGCGGCGGCGATCGCCACGGTCTCTGCGCACAGGCTCAGGCCGTAGGAAACGTTCTCGAAATTGGCGCCGCTGAGCTGGCTGCCGGCGGCGAACAGCAGCGTGGCGCCAACCCGGAAGCGGGAGTACGGCGCATGGGCGCTGCCGGTGGCCGCCTGTGCTGCGTCGACCAGCGCGCGCAGCGGCGGCGCCAGCTCGGCCCGCGGCTGGATGCGGACGACCGGCGTCACGGTGCTTCGTCCGGTTTCTTCGCGCGCAGGAACACCAGCGCGATCACCGCGTGGATCGGCAGTAGCAGATAGATCCACTGCAGGTTCTGCTGCCGGAGGCCGGAAAGCTCGCGGACCGGCAGCGCCAGCAGCGCCAGCACGGCGATCGCCAGCGCCAGCCGCCGGATGCGCAGCGTCGGCCGCCAGCGCAGCCGCAGGTAGCCGGCCAGCGCCGGGATCAGCAGCAGGCACAGCGGGTTGACCAGCAGCAGATTCTCGTTGCGCCAGCCGGCCCAGTGCGCGCTGAACGCCCACAGGGCGACCAGGATCAGCCCGGCCAGGCCGCAGGCCAGCGCGATGCTGCTGGTGATCAGCACGAACACGGCGCGGGCACCGCCAACCGCGCGAAACCGGGCGAGCCCGAGCAGGATCGCCGCCATCGTGATGCCGGCGAGCAGGAACTGCAGGCGCAGGTCCGGAGCGCGGTCCGGGGTGTCGCCGTGGCCACCGGGCAGCAGCCGCGCTTCATGGCTGACCAGCGGCAGGCTGCGGCCCCCGGCATCGGTGACGGTGACGCCGCGCAGCGCTTGCATCAGGGTCAGCGGCGCAAAACTCTGCTGCCAGACGGTGATCGGCCGGTCGGCGATCGGGCCGAGCCCCAGATCCATGCCGGCCATCAGCAGTGCATCGGGCGCGATCAGCCGGGTGGCCTCCTTGCGGAAGCTCAGCGGACTCGGTCGGGCTTCAAGCTGCGGCTTGAGCTGCCCGTCCATCGCGTAGTCGAGCGCGTCGCGAACCCTGGTCGAGCAGTTCGACAGGAAATAGTCGTAGCGGTAGTCGGCGTTCTCGGGCTGGACGTTCCAGGCCAGGAAATCGCGCAGCCGGCCGACCTGGCGCGGGTCGAGATTGAGCCGCTGCTCCAGTGCCCAGCGATGCTCGGCCCGGTAGTGCAGCAGGTCGTTGTCGAGCGTGTTCGGCACCACCCGGTAGGTCATCTGACCGCGGGCGAAGTTCAGGAAGAAGCCGGGCGCGGCGAAATCGAAGATGCCGTAGTTGAAGCTGATCGCCCGGCCGCTGGCGGATTCACGCAGCACCAGCGCGTTGTGGCCGAAGCGCTGCCAGTACAGCGTTCCGGGCTGGAAGGTGACGATGCTGGCGCTCAGCTCCGGTGCCGGCTGGCCGCTGGGCACGAAGGGCTCGGCGTGCGCCGGCTGCGCGGCGGCCAGCAGCCAGCCCAGCATCAGCGCCAGCAGGGCATGCATCGGAAGCATCGGCCGCAGTGGCGCGCGCGACATCAGGTCTGCGACAGCATGACCTGCAGCAGGTGCACGCGGCGGCTGTCGGCGCGCTGCACGTTGAACTGGAAGCGGTCGATCTGGATGCTTTCGCCACGGCGCGGCATATGTCCCAGCTCGTGCATCACCAGCCCGCCGACGGTGTCGAAATCGGCGTCGGAGAACGCGGCGCCGAAATACTGGTTGAACTCGTCGATCGGCGTCAGACCCTGCACGAGGTAGCGGCGATCGTCCTGCTTGAGGATCTGCGCGCTTTCCGACTCGTCGTGCTCGTCGTCGATCTCGCCAACGATCTGCTCCAGCACATCTTCGATAGTCACCAGGCCGGCGACGCCGCCGTACTCGTCGGCCACCAGCGCCATGTGGTTGCGGCTCTTGCGGAAGTCCTTCAGCAGCACATTGACGCGCTTGGATTCCGGCACGAAGGCCGCCGGCCGCAGCCAGCGGGCGATGTCGAAATCCGGCGCTTCGCTGGAGGTGAAGCGCAGCAGGTCCTTGGCCAGCAGGATGCCGACGATCTCGTCGCGCGAATCGCCGATCACCGGGTAGCGCGAGTGGCCGGATTCCACCACCGAGGCCAGCAGCTGCTCCAGCGGCCAGTCGCGCTCGACCACCACCATCTGCGCGCGCGGCACCATGATGTCGCGCACCTGCAGCTGGCCGGTCTCGAACACGCCCCGGATCATCGATGCGGCATCGGCGTCGACGAGGCCGGATTCATGGGCGCCGTCGAGCAGTTCGTTGAGGTCTTCGCGGGTCCGGGGACCGCCGGCCAGCCGCTGCGTCAATCGCCGCCACCAGCTGGCCGGGCCGTTGTCGCTGTCGCGTTCGGAGTGGGAACTGCCTGAGCCGTCGTTCATGAATCGGGTCGGTACCAAGAAACATGCCGTGACCGGTGGAAAAGCGGTCCGGCGTCGAGTGTCGCGGCGCCCGCGTGCGTCGTGCAGCGGGGAAGCGATCGATTTTTCTGGAGTCTAGCGCACTCGCTTTGCGCGTCCGTGGCCGCCGCGCCTGCGGCCGGGGGCGATCAGTACGGGTCGGGGAAGCCCAGCCCGGCG
>CAYPJK010000012.1:0-16564 GCA_964411025.1 uncultured Nevskia sp. | reverse complement strand
CGCTCGGCGGTCTTCTTGCCGATGCCCGGCAGCTTGACCAGCCGGCCGGTTTCCGCCGCCCGGACAGCGGCCCAGAAATCCTCGACACCGATGCCGGACAGGATTGCCAGCGCCAGCTTCGGACCGATACCGGTGATCCGGATGATCTCGCGGAACAGCGCTTTCTCGGCGGCCGTGGCGAAGCCGAACAGCAGATGGGCGTCCTCGCGGATCACCAGATGGGTCTGGAGCACGATCGCCGTGCCGACCGCCGGCAGCTTGAAGAAGGTCGACATCGGTGCTTCGACCTCGTAGCCGACGCCGCCGACATCGAGCAGCAGCATCGGCGGCTGCTTGGCAATCAGGGTGCCGCTGAGTCGTCCGATCATGGGTCAGGCCTTCAACGCGGGGAGGAGATTCTCGGCTTGGCGACACTGGCATTGCCCCAGGCGCCGCGCAGCGCTTCGCCGGTGCGCAGCACCGTACCGCGCACGTGGGCATGGCAGAGCGCCACCGCCAGCGCGTCGGAGGCATCGGTCGGTGCGGTTTCGGGCAAGGCCAGCAGGATGCGGATCATGTGCTGCACCTGCTGCTTCTCGGCCCGGCCGCTGCCGACCACGGCCGACTTGATCTGCGCCGGCGCGTACTCGGCGACGCTCAGCCCGGCCGCAGCCAGCGCGCAGATCGCGGCACCGCGCGCCTGGCCGAGTACCAGCGCGCTCGACACGTTCCGGTTGACGAACACTTCCTCGATCGCCGATTCCTGAGGCGCGTACTGGCGAACCACGTCACCGATCTCGGTGAAGATCCGCAACAGCCGCGCCGGCAGCTCGCCCTTGTCCAGATGGATGCGGCCGTGATCGATGCAGCGCGAGCGGTTGCCGGCGTGTTCGATGACGCCCCAGCCGGTGATCCGCGAGCCGGGGTCGATGCCGAGAATGCGGACCGGGGCGCTGGCCGCCACCTTCAGGCCGGCAGTTCGGCGTTGTGGTGCACGTCCTGCACGTCGTCGAGTTCCTCGAGACGGGCAATCAGCTTGGCCATCTGCGCGGCCGCTTCGCCATCCAGCGCCGTGCGTGTCGCCGGCCGCATGACGACATCGGAATCGATCGGCGTCAGCCCGGCCGCTTCCAGCGCGCCCTTGACCGCGAGATAGGCATCGGGCGTGGTCAGGACATCGACGAAGCCGTCTTCCGACAGCACGTCGTCGGCACCGGATTCCAGCGCCACTTCCATGATCCGGTCTTCGAGTGCAGCGTTGTCGCGGATGTCGAAGATGATCTCGCCGGTGCGGGTGAACTGGAACGCCACCGAGCCCGACGTGCCGAGGTTGCCGCCATTGCGGCTGAACGCCGCACGCACATCCGCCACGGTGCGGGTGGCATTGTCGGTCATGCAGTCGACCATCACCGCGACGCCGCCGGGACCGTAGCCCTCGTAGCGGATTTCGACGACCTGCTCGGTGGCGCCTTCGCCGGTGCCGCGCTTGATCGCCCGCTCGACCGTGTCCTTGGTCATGTTCGCGGTCAGCGCCTTGTCGATCGCCAGCCGCAGGCGCGGGTTGGCGTTGGCATCACCGCCGCCGCTGCGGGCAGCGATGGTGATCTCGCGAATGAACTTGGTGAACTTCTTCGCCTTGACCGCATCCGCTGCGTTCTTGCGACTTTCGATGGAAGGACCGCGACCCATGAATGACTCCGCTCCGTCTGCTGAACGCGGGATTCAGCGCTTCTTGTTGGCCGAATGAATCGCGTGGCCATCCACCGCAAGCGCCGCCTCGTGAAAGGTTTCCGACAAGGTCGGATGGCCGTGCATGGTCAGCTGGATGTCCTGCGTGGTGGCGGCGAATTCCAGCGCCAGTACCGCTTCGGCGCACAGTTCCGACACATACGGGCCGATCATGTGGACACCGAGCACGCGATCGGTCTTGGCATCGGACACGAACTTGACCTGACCGGCCACCGATTCGATGGCGCGTGCGCGGCCGTTGGCGGCGAACGGGCTGGAGCCGACCTTCACCTCGTGACCGGCCGCCTTGGCCTGCTCTTCCGACAGCCCGACCCAGGCGATTTCCGGGTTGGTGTAGATCACCGACGGGATGGCGTTGTAGTTCACTTCCGACTTCTCGCCGTGCAGCTGTTCGATCAGCACCACGCCTTCCTCGATCGCCTTGTGCGCCAGCATCGCGCCGCCGATCACGTCGCCGACGGCGTAGATGCCCGGCGCCGAGGTCTTGTAGCCCTTGTCGACCTTGACGAAGCCGCGCTCGTCGAGCGCCACGCCCGCGGCGTCGGCACCCAGGTTGTCGGTGTACGGACGACGGCCGACCGCAACGATCAGCTTGTCGAAGACTTCGGTCTTCGACTGGCCGTCCTGCTCGTAGGTCACCGTCACGTCCTTGTCGGACTTGGCCACCGCCGTCACCTTGGCGCCGAGGCGGATGTCCAGGCCCTGCTTGCTGAACTGGCGCAGCGCTTCCTTGGAAATGGCCGCGTCGACCATCGGCAGGAAGCCCGGCAGCGCCTCGAGGATGGTGGTCTTGGCGCCGAGGCGCGACCACACCGAGCCGAGTTCAACGCCGATCACGCCGGCGCCGATGATGCCGAGCCGGCCCGGCACGGCAGCGAAGTCCAGCGCGCCCCAGGAATCGACGACCTTGTCGCCGTCGAACGGCGCGATCTTCTTCAGCTCCACCGGCGCGGACCCGGTGGCGATGATGATGTGCTTGCCCGCGTAGACCTCGGTCTTGCCGTCATGCGCGGTGTACTGCACCTGACCGTTGCCGAGCAGCTTGCCGAAGCCGAACAGGCCGGTGACCTTGTTGGCCTGGAACAGCATCTTGACGCCGCCGGAGTTGGCCTTGGACACGGCCTGCTTGCGCTCCTGCATCTTGGCGATGTCGATGGTCGGCGACGACACGCCGATGCCGTGCACCGCGAACTCGGGGCCAGCCTTGTGGAACAGCTCCGAGGACTCCAGCAGCGCCTTCGACGGAATGCAGCCGACGTTCAGGCAGGTGCCGCCGAAGCTCGGGCTGTTGTCGCGGTTGAGCCAGCCGTCGATGCACAGCGTCTTCAGGCCCAGCTGCCCGGCGCGGATCGCAGCGGGATAGCCGCCGGGGCCGCCACCGATGACGATGACGTCGAAGGACTTGTCTGAGGCCGGGCTTGAGGTGTCGCTCATGATCGCGTGCAGCTCCGTGGAGGGCGGGTCGGAAGGCAGCGCAGGCTCTGTCGCGCTGTCAGCGGCGAGCCTGTCGTGGGTCCGTTACTTTACCGCAAGGCCTGCGACCTCCGGCACGCGCCCGCCGAAAGTCGAACATTCACGAAGCGTGCTGAGGGCCTACCCCTAGCGATGGCCGTCGAGTTCCCGCGCGCCGGCCATCAGGCAGGCGAACAGGCTCCTGAGGTGGGCGTGGACCTGCTCGATCGGGCCACGCGGATCACTGATCAGCCACTCGGTCATCAGCTCGCGGATCGCGCCGACCATGCCGATGCAGGTCCGCAGGTAGTCGCGGTCCGGCAGTTCGCCGGCCGCCACCAGCGCCCGCGTGAAGCTGTTCAGCAGACCGGCGAATTCGTGGATCGCGGCGCGCCGACGATCAAACATCTCGCTGCTGACGCCAATCACTTCGACGCACAGGATGCGGGTGCGCCGGGGGTCCTGCGTGCAGCCGTCGACGAAGGCGCGCAGGGCAGCTTCCATCCGCTCTCGCGGCGTCTGGGAATCGCTTAGCAGGGCCTCGGCCACCACCCGGCGGGTGTCGAGCATGATCCGGTCGTAGAGCGCCACCAGAACCGCTTCGCGCGACTCGAAATGCTCATAGAAATGCCGGGTCGTGACCCGCGCCGTCGAGCACAACAGCTCGATTGGTGTGCGCGAGAACCCGCGGTCGGCAAACAGGTCGAGTGCGGCCTCAAGCAGGCGCTGGCGACGCTCGGCTGCCAGCTGTTCGGACGTTCGTCCGGCGTAGCCACGCCGCTTCGGCGGCGTGCGGAACCCGGTGCCGCCCGGCAGCAAGGCGGCGACCGATCCTGACGGATCAATCATGGACATGCGGTACACCCCGTGGATTCGCTCGGGGTCATTGCCCCGGCGATATTAGAATTTCCGGCGCTGTTTTAGCAGGTACGCGGCAACTCTGCACGGATTGACAACAACCGAATCACGCGCCAGCAAAAAACTCATTCAGGTCAAGGGCGAGGCCGATATCTGCACTCGTTCCATTTTCGGAATATCGAATTTTCCGATATTGCTGGATGGCAAGATTTCCAGGTGTTCATGTTGGTCCGTCGGGACCGGCATTTTCGACCCGCCCGCGACGGCCGGCGGGGGTGTCAGCCGCCGAACTCAGCGACCGGTGAAACGGGCCGGACGGCGCTCGACGAACGAGGCGACGCCTTCCTTCACGTCGTCGCTGCCCATGATCGGCGACAGGTCGCGTACCAGCCGCTCGATCGCCGCCTGATCGCCCTGCTCGATGGCGATCCGCGACGACTTGAGGCTGGCGTAGACCCCGAGCGGGGCCTGGGCAGCGACCCGTTCGGCAATCGCCAGACCGCGTTCGAACTGCTGGCCGGACGGCACCACTTCCTGGACGAGGCCGATGCGCAGCGCCTCGGCGGCGTTGAACTCGTCGCCGGTCAGCAGGTACTTCTGGGCATTGCCCCAGCCGAACTCCTGGACCATGCGCACGGTG
This sequence comes from uncultured Nevskia sp., assembly GCA_964411025.1. Lineage (GTDB taxonomy): Bacteria > Pseudomonadota > Gammaproteobacteria > Nevskiales > Nevskiaceae > Nevskia. The sequence continues at coordinate 11,886 of CAYPJK010000012.1, read as the reverse complement.
GCACCACCGACAGCATAGATGCCGCGTTTCACTTCGATCTGGCCGAAGCGGCAGTCGTCGGCAGCCACGCGGATATCGGCCGCCAGCGCCAGTTCGATCGCCACCGTGAAGCAGATGCCGTGCATCGCGAAGATCACCGGCTTCGACACCCGCTTCTCCGGGATCAGGCCGAACGGGTCGCGCTCGTGCTCGGCCAGATCCGGCCACTGGCCGGAAGCGAAGGCCGGCGTCCACTGGGTCAGTTCCAGCCCGGCGGTAAACGCCTTGCCGTTGGCCGACACCAGCGCGCAACGCAGTTCCGGGTCGGTATCGAGCATGCCGTAGGCGGCAGCCAGCTGGTGATGCATCTCCAGGTCGAAGGCGTTGTACTTCTCCGGCCGGTTGAAGGTGATCAGCAGCACGTGGCCGCGACGTTCGGTAAGGATCTTCGGGGCGGCGGCAGGGGTCTGGGTCATGGCGGGCAATGGCGGACAGCGGTGGATGGAACGGCGTTCAGTGCAAACAGGGCGGCCGAGGCGCGCTGGCCCCGGATGTTAGCCTTCCGGCATGCGCGCCACGATCCCGGAAGCCCTGACCCAGCGAGAACAGCGGGTACTCACCCGTCTGGAGCAGGGCCTGTCCAACCGGCAGATCAGCGAAGCGCTGTTCATTAGCGAGCAGACGGTCAAGTTCCACCTGAAGAACATCTACGCCAAGCTCGGCGTCCACGGCCGGGTGCAGGCGGTGCTGCAGGCTCGCCGGGCGGCTGGCGAGATGACCGCCATGCCGGGCAGCGCCAGTGCAGATACCGAACTCCTCGCCCAGGCGCAGCGCCGGCAGATGGAGCCCGTGCTGAGCCCGCTGGAATTCCTGCGCCATCGCCGCCAGCAGCATCGCGACCGCGAAGCCGTGGTCGATGGCAGCTTGCGCTGGACCTGGGGCGAGTTCGCCGACTACTGCGACCGTGTCGCCAGCGCCCTGGCAACGCTCGGCGTGCAGCACGGCCAGCGGGTGGCCGTGATCGCCGCCGGCGGCCACGAAACGCTGGCACTGTTTCACGCGGTGCCGGCGCTGGGCGCGGTGATCGTGCCGATCGACACCCGGCTGCCGGCCGTCGACCAGCTGGCGCTGATCCGGCACTGCGAAGCGCAGTTGCTGTGCGCCGATGGGGAGGCGATCGACACCCTGGCCGCCGGTCCCGGGCTTGCCGAACTGCAGGGCCTGCCACGCGCCGCCCTCGGCGGCAGCCGGCCCGGCTGGATCGCGCTGGACCCGCGGATCGCCGAAGCCGGTGGCCCGCCGCCAGCGGCCGAGATCGCCGACGACGATCTGATCGCGATCGCCTACACCAGCGGCACCACCGGCGCACCGCGCGGCGTGATGATCAGCCACCGCAACGCCTGGATGAACAGCATGCGTTGCCTGCTGCACTGGCCGCTGGGCGTCGACGACCGCTACCTGTGGCTGCTGTCGTTCGCGCACGCCAACGGCTGGGGCTATGTCTGGACCGTGGTCGCCGCTGGCGCCACCCAGATCTGCACGCGGGAGCGCAGCCTGCTCGGCAACCTGGCGCTGCTCGGCGCCGAGCGTATCACCGCGTTCTGCGCCGGCCGCTCGACCTTGCAGGCTGCCACCCAGGCTGCAGCCGCCGACCTGCCCGCAGTGCCTCGCGGCATCCGCGTGCTGGTGGCCGGGTCGGCGCCGTCACCGACACTGCTGGCCCGGCTCGACCGCGCCTACGGCTTCCGCATCACGCACGGCTACGGCCTGACCGAAACCGCCGTATTCGTCGCCTTTAACGAAGTGCCGGCCAGCCTCGCCGATAGCGGCGACGAATCGGCGTGTGCCCTGCACCTGGCCCGGCAGGGCATCCCGGCGCTGGGCGCCTGCGAGGTGCGGATCGTCGACGAGGAAGGCCTCGACGTGCCGGCCGACGGCCGCAGCCTCGGCGAGGTGATCGTCCGCAGCAGCAGCCTGATGCGCGGCTACTGGCGCGATCCCGAAGCGAGCCTGCGGGCGTTCGAAGACGGCTGGTTCCATACCGGCGACGCGGCAGTGATGCACGCCGGCGGCAGCTTCGAAATCCGCGACCGGATCAAGGACATCATCATCAGCGACGACCAGCTGATTGCCTCGCTGGAAGTCGAGGCGGTGCTCGTCCAGCATCCGGACGTCATCGAGGCCGCCGTGATCGGCATCCCCGATCCAGCGCTCGGCGAGCGGATCGTCGCCTGGATCGTGCTGCGAAACCCCTACAGCTTCGATGTCGCGACACTGGACGCACACGTCGCCGCCCGGCTGGCCGCATTCAAGCGGCCGCACCGCTACGAAATCGCCCGGACGCTGCCCCGCACCGCCACCGGCAAGCTCGCCAAGCAGGTGCTGCGCGAGCAGGCGCGCAACATGTTCCCCTCCTTGGAGTAGTTCGGCGGCGGCGATCCTCGCCTAAGGTGCGCGCCAGCCGAGGAGCCCACCTGATGACCCCCACCAATGCCGGCCAAGCCTTCCGCGCCGCGCGCGATGTCCTGCTTGCCCACCGCAGCGACGCCGCTGCCGCCTGCCGGGAATTCCGCTGGCCGGAACCGGCACCGTTCAACTGGGCGCTCGATCATTTCGACCACCTGGCCCGCGGCAACGCGGCGACCGCGCTGTGGATCGTCGAGGCCGACGGCCGCGAGACACGGCGCAGCTTCGCCGAGCTCTCGGCGGCCTCGGACGCCATCGCTCGTGGCCTGCGCGCCCGGGGCCTGCGCCGAGGCGATCGGGTACTGGTGATGCTGCCGAACACCGTCGAGCTCTGGGAAACGATGCTGGCGCTGATGAAGCTCGGTGCGGTGCTGAGCCCGGCGACGATGCTGCTGTCCAGCGACGAGCTGGCCGATCGCATCGAGCGCGGTGCGATACGCGCGGTGATCGCCGACAGCACGGTGACCGCCTCGTTCGCGGCGATCCCGGGCGTGCCGCTGCGGATCGCGGTCGGCGCGGTCCGGCCCGGCTGGATGGACTACGAACACCTGCGCGTCGACAGCGACCCGTTCGTGCCGGACGGTCCGACCGGAGCCGACGATCCTTGCGTCATCTACTTCACCTCGGGGACCACATCGAAACCGAAGATGGTGCTGCACACGCACCGCAGCTACCCGGTCGGGCATCTGAGCACCCTGTACTGGCTGGGCCTGCGCGCTGGCGACATTCACCTGAACATCAGCTCGCCGGGCTGGGCCAAGCACGCCTGGAGCTGCTTCTTCGCACCGTGGACAGTCGGCGCAACGGTGTTCATCTTCAACCAGCCGCGTTTCGATGCCGGCCGGACGCTGGCCACCCTCGCCCGCTGCGGCGTCACCTCGCTGTGCGCGCCGCCGACCGCCTGGCGGGCGATCGTGCTGGAGAACCTGGCGATTCCCAGGCTGGCGCTGCGCGAGCTGACCAGCGCTGGCGAGCCGCTCAATCCGGATGTCTACGAACGCATCCTCGCCGCCTGGGGGCTGCCGATTCGCGAGGGCTACGGCCAGACCGAATCGACCGCGATGCTCGGCAACCCGCCGGGCCAGCCACTGCGCCCCGGCTCGCTGGGCCGGCCGCTGCCGGGCTACCGCATCGCCCTGCTCGACCCCGACGGCCGGCCGGCGCGCGAGGGCGAGATTTCCGTGCTGCTCGGCGATGACCGCCCGGCCGGCCTGATGGCGGGCTATGTCGGCGATGCCGACAAGACTGCGCGCGCGCTGGGCGGTGCCGCCTACGGCAGCGCCGACATTGCGTTGATCGAGGACGACGGCACGCTCTGGTATGTCGGCCGCAACGACGACGTGTTCAAGAGTTCGGACTACCGCATCTCGCCGTTCGAACTGGAAAGCGTGCTGATCGAGCACCCCGCCGTTGCCGAAGCCGCCGTCGTCGAAAGCCCGGACCCGCGCCGGCTGTTCGTGCCCAAGGCCTGCGTGATGCTGCGCCCCGGCGTCAGCGCCGACTGCGCAACGGCCGCCGCCATCCTGGTTCATGCGCGGGAACGGCTGGCGCCGTTCAAGCGCATCCGCATCGTGGAGTTCTGCGAACTGCCGAAGACCGTATCCGGCAAGATCCGCCGCAACGAGCTGCGCCGCATCGAGGCCGAGCGCCGCAGCCGCGGCGTGCGCGGCGCCGACGAGTACTTCGAGGCCGAACTGCTGGCCTGAACGACGGCGCCCCGCCTACTGCTCGACGTCCAGCTCCTGCTCGACGATCGCGCCGTCCAGCCACCACCAGCCGCGCAGCTGCAGCACGCCCTTGATCGCCAGCGACGCGGTCAGCCGCAGCAGCTCGGGGTGATCGGCGAAATCCTCGGCGAGCGGCGGATTCGGCAATTCCGGCCGGTGCCGGTACAGCGCCCACAGCCGCTTGCCGTGCTGCTGCAATTCCGCCTGCAGCTCGGCGATCGCGCGTCCTTCGGGCACCGGCAGCCAGCCACTCGGGTGGCTGGCTGCGGCCGCGTCGGCGACCACGGCGCTCAGGAAAGGCGCGCTGGCAATCTGCGCTTCATGCAGCAGACGGATCGCGAAGCGGCGCGGAATCAGGATCGGGACGGTCGGTGTCGGAGTCGGCGGGGTCATCGTGGCATTCAGTCAGAGGTGCCGCAGACGCGGCAGTGGGGATCGCGGGTCGCTTTGAGGCTGCGCCACGACAGGGTGGCCGCATCCCAGAGGTGCAGGCGGCCGGCGTCATCGCCGATGCCGAGCAGCACCTTCAGCGCCAGCAGCGCCTGCATCGCGCCGATCACGCCGACCACCGGGCCGAGGATGCCGGCTTCCTCGCAGGTTTCCGCCGCTTCGCCACCCTCGCCGAACAGGCAGGCATAGCACGGGCCGCCGGGCTTGAAGACGGCGATCTGCCCTTCGAAGCGGATTGCCGCGCCAGATACCAGCGGCTTGCGAGCGGCGACGCAGGCGCGGTTGATCGCGAAGCGGGCAGGAAAATTGTCCGTGCAGTCGAGCACCACATCGGCAACGCGGACGGCAGCCAGCAGGCCGGCCTCGTCGAGCGGTCCCGCACGGCCTTCGATCCGGCATTCCGGATTGAGCGCCCGCAGGTTGTCGGCTGCCGCCTCGAGCTTGCTGCGACCGAGATCGGCATTGCGATAGACGATCTGCCGCTGCAGGTTGGAACGCTCGACGTGGTCGCGGTCGCTGAGCAGCAGCTGGCCGAGGCCGGCGCCGGCGAGATACAGGCTGGCCGGCGCACCGAGTCCGCCGAGGCCAATGACCAGCGCGGTGGAATCACGCAGCAGGCTCTGGCCGTTGACGCCGACTTCGCGCAGCACCACCTGGCGGCTGTAGCGGGCGTAGTCGCTCACGGCCTGCGTCCCCCGGTGACGCGGACATTGCCGCCGAAGTCCCGACGGCTTTCGACGGCCGTGAAGCCGGCCGCCGCCAGCAGCGCCTGCACCTGCGGCCCCTGGTCGTGTCCGTGTTCCAGCAGCAGCCAGCCACCCGGCCGCAGATGCGCGGCGGCACCGCCGCTGATCACGCGCAGCGCGTCGAGGCCATCGGCGCCTGCCGTCAGCGCCAGGCGCGGCTCGTAGCGGAGGGCGGCCAGATGAGCGTCGCCATCGGCGATGTACGGCGGGTTGCTGACGATCAGATCAAACGGCGCTGCCTCGGTCGGCACCGCGTCCCACCAGGCGCCCTGCCGGAAGCGGATCGACGCGATCCCGTGGCGCCGGGCGTTGTCGCCCGCCACGGCCAGCGCCGCTTCGGAAACATCGGTCGCCAGCAATTGGCAGGTGGGACGCTCCGACGCCAGCGCCAGTGCGATCGCGCCGCTGCCGGTGCCCAGATCAAGCACCTGCTGTGGCAGGTCGGCCGGCAGCAAGGCCAGCGCCCATTCGACCAGGGCTTCGGTGTCCGGGCGCGGAATCAGCACGGCCGTATCGACCACCAGGTCAAGTGTCCAGAAGCCCTGCTGACCGACGATGTAGGCGACCGGCTCGCCGCCCTTGCGGCGTTCGATCCAGGCGGCGTAGCGCAGCGCGGTCGCCGCTTCGATCGCGTCGTCATGGCGCGGCCGTAGCTGCGCGCGTTCGCTGCCGAGCAGCGCCGCCAGCAGGATTTCGGCATCGGCCCGGGCGCTGTCGGTATGCCCGGCCAGTTCGCCAGCCGCCCAGTCCAGCCAGTTGCGGACCACGCCGGGCGCCAGCCCGTCGACCGTCGGCACCGGCCGCGGCAGGCTGTCCGGCGGAGGCAACGTCGGGGCCGCTGCGTCGCTCATACGGCGTCGCCGAGGCTGGCCATCAGTTCGGCCTGATGCTCGACCAGGAGCGGCTTGATGACGCCGTCGAGTTCGCCGGCCATCACCCGGTCAAGCTGGTACAGCGTCAGATTGATGCGGTGGTCGGTCAGCCGGCCCTGCGGAAAATTGTAGGTGCGGATGCGCTCGGAACGGTCGCCGGAGCCAACCAGCTTCTTGCGTGTGGCCGCAGTATCCGCTTCCTGCCGGCTGCGCTCGGCGTCGAGCAGGCGCGAGGCCAGCAGGCTCATCGCCTTGGCGCGGTTCTTGTGCTGGCTGCGCTCCTCCTGGCATTCGACGACCACGCCGGTCGGCAGGTGGGTGATGCGGATGGCCGACTCGGTCTTGTTGACGTGCTGGCCGCCGGCGCCGGAGGAGCGATAGGTGTCGATCTTGAGATCGGCCGGGTTGATGTCGATGGCCTGGGTTTCCTCGATCTCCGGCAGCACCGCCACCGTGGCCGCCGAGGTATGGATGCGACCCTGCGCCTCCGTTTCCGGTACCCGCTGCACGCGGTGCGCGCCGCTTTCGAACTTCAGCCGCGAGAACGCCCCGAAGCCGGCGATGCGGGAAATGATTTCCTTGTAGCCGCCGTGTTCGCCGCTGTTCTCCGACAGCACCTCCAGCGACCAGCCCTGCGCTTCGCTGTACTTCTGGTACATGCGGAACAGGTCACCGGCGAAGATCGCCGCCTCGTCGCCGCCGGTGCCGGCGCGGATTTCGAGAAAGACGTTGTTGTTGTCGAGCGGGTCCTTCGGCACCAGGAAGCCTTCCAGCTCGGCCTGCAGCGCTTCGCGCCGCGCCAGCAGCGCCGGCAGGTCCGCCTCGGCCAGCGCCCGCATCTCCGGGTCGCGATCGGCCTTCAGCACTTCCAGCCCTTCGATTTCCTCACCGGCGGCGCGATAGGCCTCGTAGGCTTCGACCACCGAGCCCAGCGCGGCGTATTCCTGCGACAGGCGGCGGAACTTGTCGGAGTCGCCAAGCACTTCCGTCGACGACAGTTCACCGGCGAGGTCGGCCCGCCGTTCGGCGAGCGCTTCGATCTTGCGCAACAGGCTGGGTTTCATCGGGGCAACGGCAGGACACGAAAGGGGCGGCGCAGGGACAAGCCGGAAGACAGCGGGCCCGGCTCGCTAAGGCTGCACGATTCCAGCCGTCGCCACCGTCATCATCACGACAACCCTTCGCTCGGCAGCGCGAACAGCTTTTCCGCGGCGTCCATCAGTTGCGACTGCTCGACGGCGTCGGCCGAGCGCAAGGCCTTGCTGGGCGCATGCAACAGCTTGTTGGTGAGCGTGTCGGCGACGAAGGCCATCACCGCTTCCGGCGACTCGCCGCTGGCGAGCTTGCGCGCGGCCTTGTCCAGCACTTCGTCGCGACTGAGCCGGGCCTGCTCGCGCAGACGGCGGATGGTGACGCCGGCATCGCGGCTTTCCAGCCACTTCTCGAAATGGGTGGCCTGGTCTTCGACCAGCGCTTCCGCCTGCCGCGCCGCATTCTCGCGCTGCTTCATGTTGCCGGCGATCACGGCCTTCAGATCGTCGAGCGTGTACAGATAGACGTCCTCAAGCCCGGCGATGGCGGGATCGAGATCGCGCGGAATCGCGAGATCGATCATCAGCACCGGCTTGCGGCGGCGGCGACCGATGGCCTTGGCGACCGGCTCGCGGCCCAAGATGAAGCCGCGCGCCGCGGTGCAGGAAATCACCACGTCGGAATCGGGCAGATGGGTGGCGATCTCGTTCAGCCCGATCGCGTAGCCCCCCAGCGTGTTGGCGAGCAGCTGCGCCTTTTCGAGACTGCGATTGGCCACCACGATGCGGCCAACGCCATGCGTCTTCAGGTGTCGCGCCAGCAGCTGGATGGTTTCGCCGGCACCGATCAGCAGCACCGACTGGTCGCGCAGGTCGGTGAAGATGTGGCTGGCCATCTGCACGGCGGCGTACGCGATCGACACCGGATGGGCGCCGATCTCGGTCTCGCTGCGCACCAGCTTGGCCACCGAGAACGAATGCTGGAACAAGCGCGACAGCACCGGCCCGAGCGCCTTGACGCCCTGCGCCTGGGCGAACGCGGTCTTCATCTGGCCCAGGATCTGCGGCTCGCCGACCACCATCGAATCGAGACCGGAGGCCACCCGCAGCGAATGGCGGACGGTACCGCGATCACGCAGCACGTAGGCGTGCTTCTCCACGGCACCGGCCGGTGCCTGCCGCTCGCGCTGCCACCAGTCGAGCAGCCGCGACTCGTCCTCAGGGGCGGCGACGGCAAAGATCTCGGTGCGGTTGCAGGTCGACAGGATCGCCGCCTCGGTGACACCGGGCAGCGCCCGCAGCCGGGCCAGGGCATCCGGGATTTCCGCCGCTGTGAACGCCAGCCGCTCGCGCGTCTCGACGGGCGCGGAGTGATGACTGAGTCCAAGTGTCAATAAGGCCATTGCGTTGCCGCTGTCACGTTTTCAGGATTTTCGAGCAAGTGGACGATATCCACAAGCGGCAGGAACCCGACGATGGCGGCCCCCAAGGCCGGGGCGACCACCGCTGCGGGCCGTTACAATGCACCACCGCACTTTACAGGCCGAATCCCTTCGTGCACGCCTTCCGTCCCCCGATGCATCTTCCGCTGGGTTTCGCGTTGTCGGTGCTGGGGGGATGCCTGCTGAGCCCGGCGCTGCGGGCTGCGGAGCCGGGGCATCCCCAGCATCCGCCGGTTAGGATGGCCAGCCGCGAAGCGCAGGCCCAGTACCACGTGATGGCCGGCGAACTGGCGGCTGGCCGCGAGCAGCCGCTGCTGGCTGCCGAAGAGTTCCTTCAGGCGCTGGAATTCGTGCCCGATGCATCGCTGGCCGCCCGCGCGACGATGCTCGCCCTGGGGGCCGACAACGCCACGCTGGCGCTGGTCACGGCTCGCAAATGGATCAAGCTGGACAACACCAGCCTGGAAGCGCGTGAAGTCATCACCCGGCTGGCGCTGCGCGCCGGCCACAGCGACGAGGCCTACGAGCAGGGCCTGGCCATCATCCGCGACCATCCGGCCGGACCGAACGACGGTTTCCGCCATGTGTCGTCACTGCTGGCGCAGGAAACCGAAAACGGCGCCGCCGCGCTGTCGCTGATGGAACGGCTGGTCGCCAGCCAGCCGAGACGCGCCGGCGCCTGGCACGCGCTCGGTCTGCTGGCGCTCCGTTTCAACGATATCGAGCGCGCCGAGCGTGCGGCCCGCGAGGCGATGCGGCTGGACCCGAAATCGAAGGATGCGCCGTTGCTGCTGACCGGCGTGCTGGTTCGCAAGGGCGACATCGCGGCGGCCGACCAGATCTTCGAGGCCCAGGCCCGCAACAACCCGATCGAGGCCGAGATCCGCATCGGCTATGCCCGGATCTTGGTCGAGTCATCCCGGACGATGCAGGCACGGCTGCAACTCGACAAGGTGCTGCGTCTGGAGTCCGACAATATCGATGCCCGGTTCATGCTCGGCCTGCTGGACCTGAGCGAAGACCGGCTTGCCGATGCCGAACGCCGCTTCCGCAGTCTCGGCAACAGCACCGAGCGCGGTGTCGATGCCCACTATTACCTCGGCCGCATCGAGGAAAAACGCGGCGAGTACGCCAAGGCACTCGACGAGTACGCGCGCGTGACCAGCGGCCAGCAGGTGCTTGACGCCGCCAGCCGCCGCGCTGAGATGCTGGCGCGCCTGGGGCGCTTGCCGGACGCCCGCGCCACGCTGGAACAGTTGCGTCACCAGTATCCGCAGCTGTCGGCACGCTTCTTCATCGCCGAAGGCCAGTACCTGCTGAAGGCCGACGACGTCGACGAAGCGTTGCTGGTCTACAACCGCGGGCTGGCCGAATTCCCGCAGCACCCGGATCTGCTCTACCTCCGCTCGCTCGCCCACGAGCGCGCCAACAACCTGACGGCCGCCGAGGCCGACCTGCGCGCCGTGCTGGCGGTGGAACCGGCCGATGCCCGGGCGCTCAATGCGCTCGGCTTCATGCTGACGGTGCACAGCAATCGCCTCGACGAGGCGGAAACGCTGCTCGTCAAGGCCCTGGCGCTGGCACCGGAGGAGCCGTCGGTGATCGACAGCATGGGCTGGCTGCGTTTCCGGCAGGGTCGGCCGAACGAAGCGGTCTCGCTGCTGGGCAAGGCCTACGACGCCTTTCCCGACCCGGAGGTCGCCGCCCACTTCGGCGAGGCGCTGTGGGCCACCGGGGATCGCGCACGCGCCGAGGCGGTCTGGACCCGGGCGCTGGAAGCCGCGCCCAATCACACATTGCTGCGGGACACCATGAAGCGCCTGATGCCATGAGTCACCGCCGCCCGCTGCGCATCGCGGCCCTCGCGCTGTCCGTGCTGGTCGCCGCCTGCACCGGCACCTCGCGCAAGGAACTGAACACCGATTTCTCGGAACGCAACTGGGGCATCCGCCGATCGAACATCGCGGCGGTGCAGAACTTTGTGCTCAAGGGCCGCGTAGCCGAGGCCGGCGTGGCCGGTGCCCGGGGCGATCTCGACTGGACCCAGAACGGCGACCGTATCGACCTGCGCGTCACCGGGCCGCTCGGCGTTGGCGCGCTGGCCATCAGCGGCGACCGGCAGAATGTCGAGATCCGCAGCAAGGAAGGCGTGATCAACACGCGGTCGCCGGAAAGCTACATGCAGGAGCGGCTCGGCTGGAGCCTGCCGCTGGCCCGGCTGCGCTACTGGGCACTCGGCATTCCAGCGCCCGGCTTCATCGACGAGCAACCCCGCGAGGTGCTGCTCGACGACGTCGGCCGTGCCCAGCGTTTCGAGCAGCTCGGCTGGACCATCGAGTACAGCGAGTACCAGACCGTCAACTCGCTGACCCTGCCGCGCAAGATGACGGTCGCCACCGGCGGTCGCAGCTTCCGGCTGGTGATCGACGATTGGGCCGGCATTCCCTGATCGGCGGCGACCCGCGACAACGGCGAAAATTTCGCGCCGCCGGACGATCGCGGCGATCGCCGACGGTATAATCCGCCGCGTTTCGCACTGGGGCGTCGCCAAGTGGTAAGGCAGGAGGTTTTGATCCTCCCATTCGGTGGTTCGAATCCATCCGCCCCAGCCAATCCTTTTCTGTTGCCGCTGGGCTTCATGGCATCTGCAAAAACGATTGCACCGGCGAATACCGGGACCCGCGTCACCCCGAAGCCCCCAACATTCACGCCCGAGCCCCGATGCCCGACAGTTCAGCCCAGTTGATGTTGTTCAGCGGCAGCGCCAATCCGCCGCTGGCCCAGGACATCGCGAACTATCTGCATCTGCCGCTTGGCAAGCTGCACCTTGGCCGTTTTTCCGATGGCGAGGTGCAGATCGAGATCCTCGAGAACGTCCGCGGCAAGGACGTCTTCGTGATCCAGCCGACCAGCGCGCCGACCGACGAGCACGTGATGGAGCTGCTGATGCTGCTCGACGCGTTCAAGCGCGCCAGCGCCGGCCGCATCACCGCCGTGGTGCCGTACTTCGGCTACGCCCGCCAGGACCGCCGCCCGCGTTCGGCCCGCGTGCCGATCAGCGCCAAGGTGGTGGCCGACATGATCGGCGAATGCGGCGCGCACCGCGTGCTGACCGTCGACCTGCACGCCGACCAGATCCAGGGCTTCTTCGACATCCCGGTCGACAACGTCTA
>CAYPJK010000011.1:0-17040 GCA_964411025.1 uncultured Nevskia sp. | reverse complement strand
GCCGAGGGTCGCGCCTGCGGCCGTTGCGATTCCTGTCGCCTGCGCCGCGAAGGCTTCGCGTCTGCCGGCATCGCCGACCCTACTCGCTACGCTGCGATCTGAATCGCCCCGCCGTTTCAACGGCGCTTGCCGCTATAATCCGCGCCGCGTTGGACGAAGGGTCGTTAGCTCAGCGGTAGAGCATCGGACTTTTAATCCGTTGGTCCTGGGTTCGATCCCCAGACGACCCACCATTTCGTTCAAGCACTTACGCGCGGCAGTGTCGGCAATCGGGCCGGCGCGTACAAAACGCCGTACAAAACCCCCATTCGTTCACTTCATCGCGTTGCCGGTGCTTTGCCCGGCAAACGGTCGTATCGCTCGGTCATGGCGAGCGATTTGTGGCCGCTGGCCAGTCGCTTGTCGCCTTCGGCGTCGGTGACGCCTTTCGCCTTCAAGTCGTGGAATGTCCAGTCAGTGAGCTGGCCGGCGGCGTGTGCCTGCACCTTGAGGCGCTGCCACGCGGTGCTGAACGCGGCCGGGGTGAGCGGCAGGCCGGATTCCGGGCTGATGATGAGCAGCGGCGTGGTGGTGCGCCGGGGCACGCTGCGGGCGAGGGCGATGGCATCGCGCAGGGTGTCGCTCCATTCGATGACCTGCGTTTTGCTGCCCTTGGCGCGGCGGGCCAGCAGGCCGTCGTCGCGCACGTCGCTGTCGCGCAGGCGCAGGATTTCGCCGACCCTGAGCCGGCACAGGTAGGCCAGCCACATGCAGGCTTGCAGATCCTGCCGGCCGCGCTCGCCGGCCAGCCAGTAGCGCTGGCTGAACTCTTCGTGGGTGACGTAGCGGGTGCGCGCGGGCGGGTTGTAGCGGCTGACGCCATCGCAGGGGTTGGTGTCGACCAGGCCGCGCTGGCGGGCCCAGCCGAAGCAGGCGGACAGGTAGGCCAGCTCGCGGTCGGCGCGGGTTTCGGATTCGCCGCCGCGCTTGTCCATGTACTTGCGCACGGTGACGACGGTGATGGTGCGCGCCGGTACGTCGCCGAACACGCCGCCGGCCTTCGTGGGTGTGGTGCGTACCTTGTCGAGCGCGTGCAGGCAGTCGGCCTGCGTGCGGCGGGCGAGCTTGAGGCGGAACCGATCGCTGCGGGTGTATTCGTCTATCAGCCCGGCCAGCGTGAGCGCTGGCGGTGCGGTGCGGGTGGCTTCGACGAACGCGGCGAGTACGTCGCGCTGGCTGGCGCTGCCGGGCGCCAGCGTGATTTGGGTGCCGTCCCGCCGCAGCACGTACTTGCCGCGCAGCAGGTAGACGCCGGCCGGCATCCATGCGTTGCGCTTCGAGCGGGGGCGGGGCATTCGGCTAGAACTCGATCTCGTTGGCGGCGCCGGGGTCGCCAGCCTGCGGCAGCTTGGCGCTGTCGAGCAAGCGGGCGGTGGTGAAGATGACGCCGGCGCGGCCCCGGAAGTACGGCACGCGGTTTTCGCGCAGCCAGCGCTCGAGGTGCCCGCGGCGTTCGTAGCCCGTGGCGGCCATCAGTTCCGGTTCGTGGATGATGTTGGCGGTGATGGGGGCGGTGGTGCTCATCAATGCGGCCTCACAATCGCCAGCGGACACGGCTTGGTCTTTACGTCGGCCATCGCAGATTCGAGCCAGCCGAGCACAAACTGGTCGCCCTCGATGGCGCGCATCAGGTTGTAGGACATCAGCATGCAGGCTGCCGCTGCGTCAGACCGCTGTTGGTTGGTCTTCATCCGCACGACGAACGCGCCGATCATCTCGACCGCTGCCGCGCTGATTTCGTCTTCGGTCATCGGGTGGTCTCCGGCGCGTTCGCCAGTTCAAGCAGCACCGCGTCGATGTTGCGCTGGATGACGTCGAAGGTCAGCGCCCATACCCAAGGGTTTGCATCCCAGCTGCCGGCGCCGTTGATGGACTCCCAAAGCGAGCGATATTCAAAAGCGAGCAGCCGGTTATGGGTGCCCGCTCGAAAAGATGCGCAGTTGGCAGCGTTCATGGCCCCAACATCTATTCCCTCGGCAAGAGCATCGTCCTCGCTGATGTCCTGAAGCCGCTGCACCCGCACGTCGGTGATGCGCAGGGTCAGGCGCGAGGCCCGGCGCGGCATGAAAATGGACGGGCGCCACTTGAGGCCGTAGTCCTTGCGCACTTCGTCGGAATGCGAGCCGCGAGGCGAGTCGGCCCCGTAGGCATACCGTCGTATTGGGCTATCTGGTGTGGGCCGGTGCTCAATCCCGGTGCCGCGCAGATCCATCCACGTCTCGCGCACCCACAGCAGGTCGCCGGTCTTGCCGTAGGGGCATAGCTCCCTGATCCAGTCCGCTAGAGGCATGTCCTCGCCGTCTTCAGCGCCGACGAATCCCCACGATCCCGGATCGTTTTGCCTGCCGCTGTAATTGCGGCTAGAGCTCATGCCATCAATCGCGAGGTTCTTGATCGGATGGCGCTTCGTCAGTGGCTTCACCACGCGCCGCGTCTGCGTCTTGCGCCCTTCGAGCTGCGCACGGACCATCGGGCCGCTGTACAGAATCGGACGGTCAGTCACGCGGCACCTCCTGTTGCGCCATCTTCCGCGCGTGAATCCAAGCCAGAACCTTGACCGGGCAGACAGCGTAGTTGTGCGACCCGTTACTGCCGACGCTGAGCAATTGGCCGCGCGGGAATCCGGCAGGCCGCTTGCCCGCGCTGCTTATTGTCACCGTCGCGCCACCCGCCAGCACTGCGTAGGCGCATCGCGCGACCAGTTCGGCGAGAACATCGTCATGGTCAGCCACGCGGCACCTCCGGCGCGGCGGTGAACATGCCGGCGATCCCGGCGACCAGCAGGAACGCGATCCATTCAGCCACGGGGCACCTCCGGCGATCCCGGGTTCCGTTCCCATGGATATGACTGAAGCGTGATGGAGCCGCAGAAGCCGAAGATGCACCACCACAGTTTCACGTCTCGGCCACCTTTCCAGCCGCCAAGTGGCGTTCGGGGTGGCCAATGGAAATCGCAGCGACGCCACTCCGCGCGATCAAACCAGACCCAGCCGCCGTTATAGGGTGAGTGCCAAAGCCGGACATGTAATGTCTTGCGGCGCGTCACGACTGCACCCCCTTCGCTGCCACCGTAGGCGCGGCGGCGAGCAGCTTTTCGCATGCCTCGCAGGCTTCCATCAGGGTTGGGTCGGGGCCAGCAGTTCCGCCCGATGTTCTCGCGTAGTAGACAAGCTGTCGCATCGCCAGCTTCCACCCATCCGGCACGACCGGCGCTGGCGGGGCCAAATACACCGCAGTTCCGGCGCGCGGCTTGTCGCCGATCCAGATGACTTGAGTCGTGCTGACCCCATCATCGACGGTGTGTCTGACGGTACCCGCCCGCGCCGCCTCGCCCCGCGCGGGATGCTCGGCGAGGGCTGCTTGCCAGCCGCGCCAGAACAGCGTCCAGTCCCGCGATCCGACCGGGTTGGCGCAGTAGTCGTGCGCCGTCATCGTGTATGCGTGTTCAGCCAGCTCCCGCATCATGTCGCTCATGACTTCACCTCCGGCGCGGCGGCGAGCATTTCCGCAATCTGACGAAGTGCAGAAGCCGCGCGCTTCCCGTCGTATGCGAGTCGGCCGACACGTCGAACTGCAAGCTGGTTCGACGTGCCCTGAAGAACCGGATACTCAACAACTGCATCCCCAAGCCGCGCAAAGTTCGCGGAGACAAACCTGTCGCAGCCATCCCACGCCCCGCATACAGCAATGAAAGCATCGCGCCACCCATCCGGCACGGCCGGCGCTGGCGGGGCTGCCACGTCGGCCAGATGCACGCTGCCTTCGTCCGGGTAGTCGGCGCAGACCATGTGCAGGCCACCTTGCGCAACGAACAGGCGGACGCCGGCCTCGTTATCCGGCGCGGTCCATTCGTGCAGCGCGGCCAGTTCATCGCCGGCAATCACCACGTCGAAGGCCGGCGCTGGCGTGGCAGTTGCGAGCTGGCGCAGCATGTTGGCTGCTTCTTCGCAGTCTTCGAAATCCGGGTCAGACGACATGAGTCTGTCGATCACTCGCTGAACGTCTGCTTCAACCACCGCCTCACCGTTCACGAGCTGTTCGGCGAGGGCTTCGCGTATCTTCCGCATGACGACGGTCATGTTCATGTTCGCGCCGGACAGCGCGGCATCGGCCAGCTTCAGGGCTTCCAGCATCTTGTCGCTCATTCCTGCTCCCCCCTTTTTCAGCGCGCCGGCCAGCGCCAGCGCGTCGAGGATTCGGCTGGCGGTGGCGTCGTCGGGCGCTGGAGGTAGCGCCCCTCGGTGATTTCCTCGGCGATCAGGCGGCGGAGTTCGGCGGTGTTCATTCGGGTTTTCCGGGCTGGCTAAGGGCGTTGATCTGGTGGAGCTGGCGCAGGGCGTGGTCGCGTTCGGCGCGCAGCTGGGCGTGGTCGGATTTCGCGCGTTGCAGGTAGTTGGCGAAGTCCAGCGCTTCATCAATGGCGTGGTCGCACCACTGTTCGAACGTGAGGTCGGTGCGGGTGAGGTCCACGCCGTACGAGGCGCGGCCGGCGCGGGCGCGGGTGAGCAGGCGCAGGCGGTTGGCTTCGACGTGCGGGTCCGGGCAGCGATCCGGATCGGGGCGAACGCCGGGCGGGTGCACGGGGCAGGGCCAGCGCAGGCTGCCGTCGCCGCTGGGGCAGGTGCAGGTGTGGGGGATGCTCATTCGTCAGTGGATTCCTGGCCCGCGAGCGCGTACACGCTGGCCGTGCGCTGCCGGCGGCCGTTTCCGGCGGGGATGGTGGTTTTGCCGATGGCCTGTGCGCCGACAAGGCGCAGGTAATCGAGCACGGATCTGTCGGACAGGCCGGTGATGGCGCACAGCGCCTGGATGGTGCGCGGGGCTTCTTGCAGGGCGGCGATCACAACTGCGCGGGACTGATCGGCGCTGCGGCTTGGCGCGCTGCGCTTGCCGTAGTGGCGGGCGGGGTTCCGGGTGCGTGGTTCGTCTGCGCGTGGCGCGGGCATGTGGCGCAGGGTGATGAGCCCGGGCCGATCGCCTACCGATACGGTGATGACCTCGCCCGATTCCACCAGGCTGTGCAGCAGCGCGGCGGCTTCTTTCAGCGGCAGGCCCAGGCGATCCACCACGGCGCGCGGCACCATGGGCGCGCCGGCCTGGCGCAGGATGATGCACACGGCTTCACGCGGGCTGATGGGTTGATCCAGCGCGTGGCGGTTGCCGAACACGCGGTCCAGCTTGGCGTCTTCGCGCTGGCGGGCCAGCGTGGATTGATCTGGCGCGTTCAGCCGCAGGATGTTGGCCTGCCGCTGGATGGCGGCCACGCTGCGCCACGGCAGCACGGCCTTGGCGGCAAGCGAGCCGCCCTGGATGTACGCACGCTCGAGCAGATGGTTGTCGTCGGCCCATGGCCGCGTGCGGGATATGCGGCCGGTGGCGAACGCGGCGCGCTGCGGTGTCGGTGGCGGTGCTTCCGGGTGGCTGCCGTCTGCGCTCATGTGGCGGTGCGCCCCGATGGTGGTGGGTTGATGGCCACGGCACGGATGCCGGGTTCGGTGGTGCTGCTGGCGTTGCTGATGCCTTCGGCGCGCTCCACGGCGGCCACCCAATCCGGCGGCAGGGCCTGCGCGGGGTCCACGCCGTGGTGGTGCTTGAGCAGCACGGCGAAGTTCAGCAGCGCGTGTTTGGCGGCATGCCGCCGCTGCTGGGCGAACGCGGGGTGGCGCTTGTCGTGGTTCACCAAGTAGTCCAGCTTGTCGCCATAGGCCACCAGCGCTTCGTGCTGGGCGCGCAGCTGGTCGACCAGCGACGGCGCGCTGGCCTTGCTGATGGCCGCCGGCGGGCGGGCGTGGTGGGCGGCGCGGGTGGTCATGCGGCGCGGCGTCCGGTGCGGACGCGCTGACGCTCGTGCTGGAAGTTCGCGGCAACCAGTGCAGCGGCGACAGGTGGGCACACACTGTTGCCGATCATCCGCACCTGAGCGGTCTTGGTGAGCGCGGTGCCGTCCGGCCGGCGGTCGATCACGTAATCCGCCGGAAAGCCCTGGGCGGTGGCCAGCTCGCGAGGCGTGAGCATGCGCATGCCGATGTCGACGATCTGGTACGGCTCGCCGTGCACCATCACCAGCCCCATGCGGTCTTTCGTCGGCAGGGTGTGCATGGGCTGCTCGAGCGCAACGCCGTCGCGCTCGTTGCCGTAGTACTTCACGAGGAAGGCCCGGACCTCGCCGGCATGAGTGCCGGTGGCCGTGATCGTCGGGGCTGGCCGATCGACTGGCTGGCCGTCCTGACAGGTGCCGCGCAGCTTGATCAGGTGGCTGGTGACCACCTGCTGCTGCGCGCCGCTGGCGCTGATGGTGCTGACCGGCTCGGTGGCAGCGTGCCCGGCATGAACGCCGCCGTTCGGCATGGTGTTGTGCTGGGCGAGGAACGCGGCCACCACGGCGTGCTTGGCGCCGCCGCCGACCACGGTGCCCAGCGGCTGCTCGATGTCCAGCGCGCGCGGTGCCTGGCCTTGGCGTTCGCCGTAGCCGGTCTGGATCAGCGTGGCGGCGACGATAGCGGTGTCAGCTTTCGCAACGATGGTCGCGGTTGGTTCGTTCAGTCCACGTGGCCGGCTTTGCCCGGCGCGAGCGCCGACGCCAACCAGCGTCGGCACCACCACCGCATGCGCGCCACCCTTCGGATTCGCGGTGATGGTGGTCAGCGGTTCGTCGATGCCGTTCACGCGCAGGCCGCTGCCGTAGTTGGCGATCGGCACGATAAACGGGGTTTCGGCGTTGACGACGTAGCGCATCACGCCGCGGGCGATGCGGCGCAGCGTGGCTTCGGCGAGCGGCTTCTTGCGTTCGAAGATCGACGGACAGGGGATGGTCCAGTCGATGCACTCGGCGGCGGTGCGCCACGGCAGCAGCTTGCCGCGCTGCACGGCCAGTGACTTCGGGTTGCCGTGCGTGGGCGCCGGCCAGACGATGGGCAGGCGGTCACGCCGGGCGATCAGGAACAGGCGCTTGCGGATGGTGGGCGCGCCGTAGTCGCAGGCGCGCAGCTCGCGGTGTTCCAGCCGGTAGCCGTGGCGCTCAAGGCGGGCGGTGAAGCGCTCGAAGGTTTCGCCCTTGCGGGCCGGATCCGGGAACCACTCGCCGTCGACCTGGTGCAGCGGCCCCCACGTCCGGAACTCTTCGACGTTCTCCATGATGATCACGCGCGGCTTGACCTTCGCCGCCCACTTGCACACCACCCATGCAAGGCCGCGAATCTTCTTCGATACGGGCTTGCCGCCCTTGGCCTTGCTGAAGTGCTTGCAGTCCGGCGAGGCCCACAGCAGGCCCACCTGCCGGTGGCCGATCGAGGCCATCGGGTCCACCGCCCAAACGTCCTCGCGGATGTGCACCGTGTTCGGATGGTTGACCTCGTGCATTGCCAGCGCATCGCCATCGTGGTTCACGGCAATGTCCGGGCAGCGGCCAAGCGCCATGCGGATGCCTGTGCTGGCGCCGCCACCACCAGCGAAGCTGTCGGCGACCAGTTCGTGGAAGTCGAAGCTGTACGTGCTGCCGTCTGCGCTCATGGCCGCACCACCGGAAACTCGGTGTGCTCGCGGCCGTCGAGCTTGCGGCCGGCGGCTTTCTTGCCGACCCAAGCCGTTTCCTTGAACCCGGCGAAGAAGTCGAAGCCTTCGGTGCCATCGACATAGCTGCCGTCGCGATTGACGTAGACCGTGCGCCGGCTCGGCAGCATTACGTCGTCGTCGCTGCAGAAATCCGTGGCCAGCCATTCGCCGTGCTGCTTGAACAGGAACGGCACGCCGGCCGCTGCGCACTCATCGCGCAGGCTGCGGATCCAGTCCGGGTGCATCGGCCGCGCATGCGGGCCGGATTCGCCGCCGCTGATGATCCAGTCGAGTTTTGCTGGCGGCTGGTGGAATCGATCATCGTCGTGCAACTGCAGCGCGTTGAACTTCGATCCATCGCCACCTGCGTACCGCGGAAGCCGGTCCTGATCTTCCGGGACAGCAACCATGTTCAGGCCTATCGGCCCGAGCATGGGCTCGATCGACAGAAACCGGACGCTCGCCGGCACCTGCAGCAGCTTCGGCACGTCGCGGTCGGCTTCGGCCTGGTTGATAACGGTCGATCCGAGCCAGACGTTCGCTGGCGCCATCCCGACAAGCCATCTCTCGATCATCCCGAACACGGGCTGTGGCGCGCACTGCCGTGCGTCTTGCAGTTGCTTGCACCAGTTCCCGATCCGCTTCGTCAGCAGCAGCCAGTCGAGGTTCGGCGTCCGCCGGATCAGGTCGAGCAGGTCGACCAGCCATTTGATCGGCACCTCGTTGTCGAGCCAGTCGGCCAGCGAGGCGCAGAACACCCGGCGGCGGGCGCTGATGAATCGTTCTGGCAAATGGTTGCACGCCGGACAGCATCCGTTGCGGCGGTCGGCCTCAGCCCAATCACCGCGCCAATCGCACGCCGGGCATTGCACGAATGCCGCCTTGTTCCACCGCTCCGGCAGCTTCCAGTTCGCCGCGCTGGTCCGCACGCGCGGTTTTCCGGAGCCCCATTCCACGCGCCCGAACCGGCGGGTGTCGCGCTCTGCGTAGCAGTGGTCACACGCCGGGCTGACTTTCGTGCAGCCCATCCACGGGTTGAAAGTGCTGTCGGCCCACTCGATGCTGGTCTGGTTGCTCACGCCGCCACCCGCCGTTCCTGAGCGTGCATGCCCATCTCGATCTCCATCGCCCACTCGCTGGCGATGCTGGCGGCGCTGCGCAGCTGGCCGGCCTTGTCGGCGCGGCCGGCGTGGTGCAGTTCCTGGGCGGTGTCGCGCATGCGTTCGGTGAGGATCAGCAGCTTGCGGATCACGCGGCGGTCTTGCCGGTTGCGGCGGCAGCGGGCGGTGTGTTGGGTGGCCATGTCAGGCGGCCTGCTGGGCGCTGCGCGTGGCCTTGCCGGTGGGCTTCTTGGCCGCAGGCGCGGGCTTGCTGACGGGCTTGAGGCGCAGCGCCGCGTTGAGTTCCGCAGGCGGGGTGTGCTGCGGTGCCTGGGCTTCTGGCGGGGTGATGCGGCGGATCTGCTCGAGAACGCCCATGGCAACCGGCAGGGCTTCCGGCCAGCATTCGCCCAGCTGTTTCAGTGTGGTGATCGGCGCAAGGACCTTGCGGATCTTGAGCCTGAGCTTTCTATCTTCGTCCTGGATGCTTTCGCGTTCGGCGATCAGGCGGTTCCGTCGATTCGCCAGTTCGCTGTCCTTTTGCAGCACGATCTTTTCGGAGCAATGCTTCGCCAGCACGCGGCGCTTCGCCGGGAGGCTGATGCAGTCGGCGCCGCCGGACTCTCCTTGCACCCGAACCTGCAGATAACTCGCGACCGGCAGCCAGCCGGCCGGCAACTTCTCCATGGCTTCGCGGGTCTTGGGCTTGTAGGTGTGGGCGTAGATCGCCAGCGCCAGTTCGTGTTCATCGATCTGGTGCTGCTGGCGTCGATCACTGAGGGCGTTGGTGACCAGCTGCGCGGCTATTGCAAGGCGGGTGGTGTCGGTGAGTTTCATGGTGGCCTCGGGTTAGCGAACAACGGTGCGCGGGATCGGCAGCCAGCCCTGCAGACGGCGGTCGCAGTAGACGCGCGGCGCGATGCGGGGCTGGTGGCTGTCGTCGTCGATCACCAGTTCGTGGTGGCGGGCGATGCGGGCGGCGCGGATGTTTTCCGGCGTGGCGGGCACGGCGGACGCGGGGCGGCGGGCGGTGAGGCCCAGGCGGTGCAGCTGCAGGGCGATGCGGGCGTTCATGGCGGGCTCCAATGCAGGGTGCGACGTTCAGGCGCCGATGCCGGGGCCGATGGTGTCCAGCGGCTCGATGTCGGCTTTGGCAAGGGCGTAGACGGCGGCGGCTGGGGCGGGGCCTCCGGCCTTGCGCACCAGCCGCAGGTGGCCGGGGCGGGGTGCTGCCGGCGTCGCCGTTGCCGTGGCCGTGGCCGTGGCGGCGGGTTCGGATTCGGCGGCCTGCACTTCGGCCAGCAGGCGTTGCCATTCGGCGATCGCGGCTTCTTTCAGCGTGGCGGGCGTAAACACGCGGTCTTCAATGCGGTACTTGGGGCAGAGCCGCTTCCACTCCGCCGGCTTGCCGCCCGCGACGGCGATGGCGTCTTGCAGGGCATCGACCATGCGGGCGGTGTCGTGCGTCATGGCTTCCGCCGCGTCGATCGCCAGCCGGGCCACTTCATCGCGCGCCATGGCGTCGCGCACCTGGTCGCGCATGCGGCTTTCCGCCTGCAGGTGGGATTCGCGTTCGGCGTTGGCGTAGAACTTTTCGAGTTCCAGCGCGCGGCGGGTGTGGCGCAGTTCTTGGCGCAGGTACACCACCAGCAGCCAGCCCAAGATGCCCAGCGCGATCAGCCCGCACAGCACGGCCAGGGTCGACGCGCTCACAGGTGGTACTCCGCCGTGGTGATGGCCTGATACCGCGCCAGCGCGGCGCGGAAGGCGCTGCGGCAGGCCGCCACTTCGGATTCGCAGATGCCACGCTGCACGGCCCGGTGCAGATCGGCGCGGGCTTCGGCCAGTGCGTGTTCGGCGTGCAGGCTGGCGCTGGTGAAGTCGGCCGGCAGCGGCGCGGCCTTCGGCGGAACCTGCCCACGCTGCAGGCTGGCCGGCTCCGGATAGGTGGCGCTCGGCATCCACGATGCGCTGTCGCCGCCGGGTTCGCCGCACGTTGCCGCCGGCTGCTTCTGCTGCTTGCGCAGCTGGGCCTGCTGCTGCAGGCGGTCGACAAACAGGCCGGCAATCAGCATCACGCCAAGGATGGCGCAGACGATCACCACGTCTTTCCGGGCGCCCTGCGCTACCAGCCATTCGAGGCCGTTCATGACACGGCCTCGCTGGCCGGCGCATGCTGCGGGCTCACTTCACCGGAGGTCTGCGATGCAGCACGACGATCTGCGCGAGCTTTCCGCGCCAGCGCTACGCCAACGTCTCGCTGAAATTGCGCATGCAGTTCAACAACTCGAGGAACAAGCGCGGGACCTGATTGTGCAAATGCCGCACAGCAGGCGTCCGGGTGCGTTTCACCATTCGATCGCGCAAGCGCAGCAAACGCTGTTGCATCTGATTCGGGAAGCCGCAGCACGACGCTGACTTCGAGCCCGCCTTCGGCGTAGCGCAACGTCAGGGTGGGCGACAGGGTGGCGAGGGTTGACATCTGCTTGTGCTCCATCGGTGCCGGGTGGCGATGGAGTGAACTTACTACCGAAGGCGTAGATTTGCAACAACCAGAGTAGTAACAGGGGTGCGACGCGGATCACGAAAATGCAAAAGCAGGCGGTATCCGGCATTGTCAGCAGTGGGAGGGAACATGATCCGACTACTGATTGCCCTGTTTTTCGGTTACATCGTTTTTCGGTGCACCACCGTGATGAACGAGGTGGACGAGATAAGAGCAACACGCAAGGGTGTTGCCGAGTCGCCTGGAAGTGAGCCGACGAATCAACGGCCCGCAAGGGCGCCGGTATGGCAGCGGAAGTCGTACGCCGATGCGCTGACGGGCAAGGAAGCCGTCTTGGTCGAGATCGAAAGCACCAACAGGGAGGTCTTCGACTGGCCGAATGACGGCGGGGTAGTTGCGCGTTTCGTGGTGCGGCGGCATCCACAATACGGCGTAGATGCCTACATCACCATCGACAAGGGGCAATTGACATGCGCCTATTCCGATTGCCGTGTCGCGTGGCGTGTCGACGACAAGCCCATTCGGAATATTGAGGTCAGCAAGCCCGAAGATGGTTCGAGCAATACCTATTTTCTCACGAACCCTTCAAAGTTAATCAAAGAGTTGCAAGGCGCTAAGCGCCTAATCGTGCAAACGTCAGTGTTTCAAGAAGGCACGCGGGCGTGGGATTTCAGCGTGGCGGGCTTTGAAGCTCCATAAGGTGTGCGCCGTTTACGACGACAATGATCAGCTTGGCGATCGTCAGCGCGAGCGCGCGGTTCTGCTTGCAGGCGCGATCCCACATGATGCGCGCGGTTTGAATCACATCGTCTTCGGCCTCTAAGGCCGGTCTTTCGGCTGCGTAGGACGAGGCCGTTTCCGTGACGGCACGTGAGTAGCTCGCCGACGGCAGCACGCCACGCAACAGCTCATCGGTTGACATTCCCCAGGCGCGAGCGATTGCGGCGATCTTGCTGCTGTCGTCCGGCGCCGTCACCCCACGTTCCAGCTTGCTCCACTGCTGCTGCGAAATGCCGGCACGCCTGGCTGCAGCCGCCTGGCTGAGCCTGCCGCGAAGGTGCTGAAGTTGTTCGCCAAAGTTCATGGCGCGGACGCTACTACTCAAGGTGTTGGCCCTCAAACATCTTGAGTAGTTGCCGTTTCACTACGTAAGTAGTAAGTTCGGTGCCATGAACAGTGCATCGAACCGTGAACTGATTGAGCGCGCCATCCGCATCTGCGGCGGAAGTCAGGCTGCGTTGGCCCGACGAATCGGCGGCAAATGCCGGCAAGGGCATGTCTGTAAGTGGCTGAATGCCGAGCGCGTGACGGGCGAGGTCGCCGTAATGATCGAACACGCCACCGCCGGTGCGGTGACCCGCGCCGAGCTTCGGCCGGATCTGTTCGCTGACCAGCAGCGGGCGGCCTGACCGTGCCCCTACACCCGCACCAGGCGTTCGCCCGTGGCCACGACGGTGAAGCTGTCGTCTTCCGCGTTGCGGTTCAGGGTTTCTCCGGTGTCGAGCCGCCATCGGCCAAGGCCGGGGACGGTGGCGTGCGGGTCGTCGAACGATCCCGCCTGAATGACCGATTGCACCAGCACTGCGCGGCGCTTCCGTCCGCGCGTGTCCACCACTTCCACTACCTGGGTAACTGCCATGTCTCACGCTCCTGTGGGTGATTTCGGGGCGCAGCTGAACCACAGCCTGAACCGCATCGGCTGCTTTGTCCTTGAGCATGGTCTCAACGCGGCGGACTGCGAAGCGATTTTCAGCGCCGGCATGGCGGCCCGCGTGCAGTTCATCGGCGCTTTCGTGCCCCTGCCGAACCCGGACCGGTTGTGCCTGCGCGACCTGCGGCCGGACCTGTTCGCCGACCAGCAGCGGGCGGCCTGACGCCGCCATGCGCGCCCTGATCCACGCCGCCATGCCGTGCCGCCGCCACACGCTGAATGCGTGGATGGGGCTGGCGCGGCGGGCGCGGGTGATGGCGATGACGTTCGATTTCTCCTCCCCCGGCACCGTTCCCCTGACCGGCGCGCCGGGCTTGTCGTCGTGTGTGGTCATGCGGCGGCTTTTCTCTTCGTGGGGCCGGCGGTGGCTGGCATGAGCGCATCGTTGCTGTCGGTGCCTGAAAGGTCACGCAGAACGGCGAGCGCCGTTTTGCAGCGCTGGCAAGAGGTTGGAAGGCAGAGCGCGATGGCCGTGGCGATGGGCGTTTCGGATTCGACGCTGAGCCGGCTGAAAGATCAGGTGGAGTCGTTCTCCACGGTGCTGTCGCACCTGGGCCTGAAGGTGGTGCCGGTGGAATACCAGTGCACGCACCCGGGCGAGCTGACGTACCTGCGCGATCTGCGCCGGCGGGTGGAAGACCACGCCGCGCATCTGCTGAACGAGTACGACGCGTGAGCGCGGCCGCCGCCGTGGTGCCATCGCTGATCGGCCCGCGCTGGGCCTGCGAGCGCTGCGGCTGGCCGTGCGCGGCTACGCCAGGCCACCAGAGCGGGTGCAATCACTACCGCGTGATGTCGCCGGAATGGCAGGCCATGCGGCGTTCGCTGCTGGCGCCGGTGGCGGTCGCAGCGTGTGATTCCAGCGGGCAGCAGGGGCTGGCCTTGTAGCGGGTTCGATTGCATTCGACCCCGCGCAGTCTCGGTTCAACACGGTCTGGGCGCGGGGAGTGGGGCCGCACAGACGATCCGGGCGGCGAGCGTGGGAGCTACACCAGAGCGCGGAGGGATCACGGGGCAGCGTGATCGGTAGACAAGTCTGGTGCGTCGATGCGGGCTGCTCGCCTGACATCGGCCCGAATCACGACGGCTCGTCGCATTCGGATGGCTCGCCTTTGCCCTGCTTTGGGTAGGGGGGAGCTTTCCCTTCCCGCCGGTCTGAACGCTTCGGATGAAGCACCTCAACAGCGGTATTTATCAGGAGGAAACGATGCACGACACCGCGAAAGTCGCCGAAAAAATCGGCGCGAAGCTGCTGAACTGGCATTCGCATGGCGACGAGGTTTGCGCAGTCAGCCGTTGTCACGATGACGGAACGCCGTTCGTTTACCGATTCGAGCGTGCCAGCGATGGATGGCGTAACTGCACCGACCTCGAGCTTTGTGAGCCGCGCATCGAACGCTTCCTGTGCATCGACGATGCGACACGTTGGGCCGAGCAATGCGAGCGGGGGTGGATCGCAGAGTTTGCGCATGTCTGACGCGCCAGCAACGGATGCGGCACAGCTTGACGCGCTCGACGACGCGGCGGCGGGTGAGGTCTTCCTGTCGACGTATCCGCGGCGTGAGGCGCGGGCGGATGGCCGCAAGGCGTGGGCCCAGACGCGGGCGGTGCGGCCGCCGCTGAGTGTGTTGATCGATGCCCTGGCGGCGCACGCGCTGGCCGGGGAGTGGAGCCTTGAGCGGCGGAAGTTCATCCCGCTGCCGGCGACCTGGTTGCGCGGCAAGCGCTGGGAAGACGACTTCACTGCGGGGCTGTCGCCGCTGCTGGCGTCGCGCCTGGATGCGTACCGCGCGAAGGCGCAGGGCAAGGCGGTGGCGCAGCTGGCTGATCTCGAAGCGGCATCGCGTGCGGCGGGTGATGCGGCGATGGATCGGGCGCGGGCGAAGCTGCGGGCAGAGCAGGGCGGTGGGTTGCGGGTGGTGTCGTCAGGCCCGGCGCCAGCAGCGCGCGAGGCGGTGACGGCGGTGGTTTCGGATCTGGTTCGGAAGAGGGCGTGAGCGTGTCGACGACGGATGCGGATCGGCAGGATGTGGTGAATGCGCTGATGAAGATGCGCCGCCGGGAGGCGCACGGGCGGCTGCGGTTCTGGGCGGAGAATCGGGAGCGGATCGGGGCGGGTGGGTCGCTGATGGGGCGGATTCAGGAGATGCAGGAGAACGCGGGGGCGCGCGGTGCGCCGAACCGATCGGCCTGCAATGCGATCGAGCATGCGTGTGACACGATCGAGACGGCGCTGCGGATCGAGCGCTATGTACGGTTGATGCCGCGCGAGTGGCAGGTGGTGATCGCGGGCCTGTACCTGGAAGGCCAGACGCAGGTGCAGTTGGCGGCGGCGCTGGGTATCGAGCGCAATCGGGTGGTGAGCCGGCTGCAGGATGCACAGGACCGGTTGGCGCTGGAGTGGGAGTCGCAGCGGGTGTCGGACGTGGCATTGCTGACCGGCCGCTTGACTTCTGCATGCAAAGATGTAGATTCCGGCCATGCTGCACAGTTGCGCCCAGCCGCTTGAAGCGCGCTGCTGCGAATCCAGACCCCGCCGCCGTGCGGGGTTTTTCGTTTCAGGTCCCGCATGGTCAAGCGCATCACCGGCCGCCGGTTGCAGGCGCGGCGCGCGCGGTTCTTCGCATCGAACCCGTTGTGCGTGGAGTGCCGCAAGCGCGGCGTGGTGCGGGTGTGGACGCAGCTCGACCATATCGTGGCGCTGGACAACGGCGGCGCGGATGTCGAATCGAACCTGCAGGGCCTGTGCGACGAGTGCCACGCGATCAAAACCGCGAAGGACCTCGGCCACGTGCTGACCAGCGGCGCGGACGCGAGCGGCTTGCCGACGCGAGCGGAACATCACTGGAACCGGTGACCAGGCGAGGGGAGGGGGGAGGCGAAAAGTCCCCACCCCCATCGCCGGAAACCGTGCTCCAACCCTTATTTGCAGGGGCTGGAAATTAGAGAGGGGGGTATCAGGTGCCTGCACCAGTAGGACGGCCGCCAATGCCGGACGCGTGGAAAAAGCTGACGGGGCAGGACACTGCGCGCCCGGATGCCGCCCCCGCCGTCCAGTTCACGGCTGGTGCACCGCCTTGCCCCGCGCATGTCGAGCGCAACCGCACCGCCTTCGCGGAGTGGAACCGCATCGTGCCGGAGCTGATCACCGCCGGCCTGTTGTGCACGGTGGATGCTGCTGCGCTGGCCATGTACTGCGTGGCCTATTCCCGCTGGGTGAAGGCCGAAGAGCAGATCCAGCTGCAGGAACAGATGGGCTACGAAGGCGAGATCAAGAAAGCCGCCAACGGGTTCGAGCAGCTGTCGCAGTGGTACATCGTCAGCAACAAGGAGCAGGACCGCCTGCACAAGATGCTGACCGAATTCGGCCTCAGCCCCAGCGCCCGCGCGCGGGTTCGCGGCATGGCCGCGCAGGGCGACCTGTTTGGCAACGATCCACTGGAAGCCTTCAAGCGCGCCGCACCGAAAGCCGCATGACGTAACCCGCGATGACCCTCGACCCCGGCCAAGCCTCACAGGACGCGCCGGGGGACGACGGCTGCCCGCCGATCGGCGCAGCCGTGTTCGATCCGGTCACCGACTACGCCCAGCGCGTGGTCGACGGCAAACAGATCGCCGGCCCGCACGTTCGCGCCGCCTGCGCCCGCCACCTGCGCGACTTGGAAGACGCCCACCTGCGCGGCTGGCGCTGGGACCTCGACAAGGCCCTGTACCGAATCGCCTTCTACGAAACCTTCCTCAAGCTCAACGGCGGCAACTTCGAAGGCCTGCCGTTCCTGCTGGGCGACTGGCAGAAGTTCATCGTCGGCTCGATCCACGGCTGGGTTGATGCCAGCACCGGCCTGCGCCGCTTCCGCACCGCCTACGTCGAAATCGGCAAGGGCAACGGCAAGAGCCCGCTGGCGGCCGCCGAGGGCATCGGCGCCCTGATGATCGACGGCGAAGAGCGCGCCGAGGTCTACGCCGCCGCCACGAAAAAGGATCAGGCCATGATCCTGTTCCGCGATGCCGTGGCCATGGTCGATCAGTCCCCGCTGATCAGCCGCCGCATCGTCAAAAGCGGGCGCGGGCAGTCCACCTGGAACCTCGCGTACCCGGCCACCAACAGCTTCTTTCGGCCGATCAGCTCTGAT
>CAYPJK010000010.1:0-17431 GCA_964411025.1 uncultured Nevskia sp. | reverse complement strand
GACGACGAACCGGACCTGCAGTCGGAAACCGATCGCTACATCGCCTGGCCCGGCCAGGCGCTGGCCTACAAGCTCGGCCAGCTGCGCATCCTGGCGCTGCGCGAGGAGGCCGAGGCATCGCTCGGCGATCGCTTCGACATCCGCCAGTTTCACGATGTGGTGCTCGGCGGTGGCGCGCTGCCGCTGGATGCGCTCAGCGAGCGCGTCCACCAGTGGCTGATGACCTCGCGCTGAGGGGGGAACAGGCGCGGCGTTGGCCGCTCAGCGCTTCAGCGACGCCATGATCTTGGCTGCGAGCAGCGGTGCCGACCGGTTGCCGGCGTCGGCGCCGATATCGGTGCCGGTTTCCTCGCGTTCGTGGAACACCCGCCCGCCGACCACCACCACCAGCTGCGGATTGCGGGATGCGTCGCGGACCTGGCGGATCGTCTGTGCCATGCGCGGCAGCCATTGTTCGCGGTGCAGCGAGGCGCTGAGCGACAGGTCGAGCGCATCGAACCAGGTGTCGGCCACCAGCTGTTCGAGTGCTGCGTCGGTGGCGGGCGCTTCGTACTGGGTATTCCAGCCGGCCTGCCACAGCACTTCGGCATCGAGGCTGGCGCCGAGCCGATGCAGCTCGCCGGGCTGCGGCGTCACCAGCACGGCCGGAAGATTCGCCAGCGGCAGCCGTTGCGCGGCGCTGGTGGACTGGCGCATCGCCGATTGCACGCGGCACAGCGCCACGGTCATTTCCAGCTCGGTGCAGTCGTCGTCGATCCACAGATCGCCGAGGCTGCGCGCCAGCGGCTCGTAGAGATCGCGGCACAGCACGCCGATCGACTGGGACAGCGCCTGCAGCTCAGCCATCCGCGCAAGGCCGCTTTGCGGATCGGTGGCGACCAGCAGCCGGGCGAGTTCGGCGATGCGCGGGTCGATGGTCGGCAGGGTCGCGCTGTCGACATGCAGGGCCGCCAGCTGCGGCACCAGCACCGATTCGACGACGTTCTTGAGCACATCGTGCTTCGGTCGCGGCGACGGCGGCAGGCTGCCGGACGCCGCCAGCAGCGGCTCGCGGGCGATCACCACCGGCGAGCGGATTGCCATCGATGCCAGCAGTTCGGCTGCGGCATGCGGGCGCCGGTTCAGCGTATCGATCAGGGTCGGCGGCAGGTGGATGAAGCCGGCGTTGCTCTTCTGCTGCGTCAGGCTGCGGGTCGACAGCTTCATGTCCCATTCGCCGAAGCAGCGCACCGGCGTCTGCGTTCGGCCGAGCAGGTCGATCGCACCATGGCGGGGGTCGCGCTGGATCGACTGCCAGACTTTGTCGAGACCTTCCTCCGGGCCTTCAAGCCACTGGAAAAAGCGGCCACTGTCGTAGATGAGCAGGCCGGTCAGGCCTTCCGCGCGGTTGCGCTCGGCAGCCGCGCGCTGGAGCCCGGCAAGGTCGTCGTCGGACATCGGCCAGCTGGCCTGGCTGTGGTAGACCAGCGACCAGAGGTCGGGCGCGACCGTGTCGCGGACCCGCAAGGATTCGGTTGTCGATGAGCGTGATGTCTGCACGGTGAGTCCCTCAGCACTGTTGTCCCGAGCAGCCCGGCAAACGCACCCCGGTGCTGGCGTGCGCCAGTATCGAGAAAGCGTCCGGCCGGTGCACCCCGCCCGAGGACTTTTATTCTTGCGTCGGCAGGTCTCCTGGCTTGCGGGTCGTCGTTGCGTTGCGACCTTCCCGATGCCGAGGCACCCGTGGTGTGCATGGAACGCGAACTCACCGCTTACAGTTGCGGGGGCAGCTCCGGAATGACTGTTGACCAGCGCACCGGATTCCCTCTTGGCAGCCGGGGACGGTAGCCCCCGATTGACCGAAACGCCTGCAGGTTGGCCCGTCGGCCGGAGCCTTGTCAAGGCAAATTGACGGCGACATTTTCAAACCTTGTCTGACAGTTCAGACAAGGTGGCCCCGGTGATCGTCGGGGGCTCCAACCATGCGCTGACGTACGGCGGCAAGCGCTGCCGGTGGCGGTCAGTGCCCCGGCAATATCGCCATCCGCGCGCCGGCGACATGGCTTCGACGACAATACGGCGACCTGCCGCCGCGCCAGATTCGCCATGCGCACCATCCTGATCATCGACGACAACCCCGGGGTCTGCGAGGCGTTGAGCCTGCTGTTCTCGCTGCATGACATCCATGCGCTGACGGCGGCCTCGCCGGACGCCGGGCTGGAGCTGCTGAGCCGCACCCCGGTCAGCCTGGTGGTGGCCGACATGAACTTCACTGCCGACACCACCTCCGGTGCCGAGGGCGCGGCGCTGTTTCACGCCATCCGTGCCCGCAATCCGGACCTGCCGGTGATCCTGCTGACCGCCTGGACCGATCTGGCGACAGCGGTCGAACTGGTCAAGGCCGGCGTGGCGGACTACCTCGCCAAGCCCTGGGACGATGCCAAGCTGCTGGCCACCGTCGAAAACCTGCTGGAGCTCGCGGAAGCGTCCCGCGATGCCAGCCGCCGCCGCACCGAACGCAACCGCAGGCGCGAGCAACTGGCGGCGCGCTTCGATCTCTGCGGGCTGGTCTATGCCGCCGATGCCACCGAGCGGGTCGTGACGATGGCCTGCCAGATCGCCCGCGCGAACGCGCCGGTGCTGATTACCGGACCCAACGGCGCCGGCAAGGAGCGCATTGCGCAGATCATCCACGTCAATTCGGCGGTCAAGGCCGGGCCGTTCGTGGCGGTCAACTGCGGTGCGCTGCCGAGCGAACTGGCCGAAGCCGAACTGTTCGGCGCCGAGGCCGGCGCCTACACCGGTTCGACGCGCGCCCGCGAAGGGCGTTTTGAACAGGCCGACGGCGGGACGCTGTTTCTCGACGAGATCGGCAACCTGCCGCTGGCGGGCCAGGTCAAGCTGCTGCGGGTGCTGGAGACCGGCGACTACCAGCGGCTCGGCTCGAACCGCATCCGCAAGGCGCGCGTGCGGGTGCTGAGCGCGACCAATTCGGACCTGCCGCAGATGATCCGCGACGGCCGCTTCCGCGAGGACCTGTATTACCGGCTCAACGTCATCGAGCTGCAGCTGCCGCCGCTAGCCGAACGCATGGACGATGTCGATGCGCTGGCCGAAGCCTTCCTCGAGGACAGCGGCGTGCGCCTGTCCGCCGAGGCGCGCGACCTGCTGCACCAGCACAGCTGGCCGGGCAATGTCCGGGAGCTGAAGAACGTGCTGGAGCGCGCCCGGCTGCTGTGCCGGGAGGCGCTGATCCAGCCGGCGGATCTCGGCCTGCAGGTGCAGCCCCGCCCCGTGGCGCGCTCGCTCGATGATCCTTCGCGGGAAGCGGTGCTGGCTGCGCTGGCCAAGGCAGGCGGCATGGTGAGCCGCGCGGCCCAGTCGCTGGGCCTGTCACGGCAGGCGCTGTACCGGCGCATGGAGCGTTTCGGGATCGCCGGAGACAAGCCCGACAGCCGGTAGAATGCGCAACTGTTCACCGAGAACACACCAGGGTTGCCTGCCGGTCAATGGATTCCGATTCCTCGAACAAGCCGCCGCACAAGCCCAGCCTGTCATCGCTGAAGACCCGTCCGTTCGAACGCAACATCGCGCTGACCAAGCTCGGCTTCGGCGCCGGCACCAAGATCGTCGCCCATTCGCTGATGAACATTTTCCGGGGCGAGGTCGAGAAGACCGACGCCAACCGGGCGTTCTATCGCCAGCAGGCGCAGGTGCTGGCCGACGAGCTGGGCAAGCTCAAGGGCAGCGTCATGAAGGCCGGCCAGATGATGTCGCTGTTCGGCCAGTATTTCCTGCCCGAGGAAGCGGTCGAGGTGCTGGCGAGCCTGCAGGACGACACGCCGCCGGTCGACTGGAAAGTGGTGGGTCCGGCACTTGAACGCCGTCTGGGTCGCCAGCGGCTGGCCGAGCTGGAGGTGGACCCCGATCCGATTGCCGCCGCCAGCCTCGGCCAGGCGCACCGGGCGCGGCGGAAGTCCGACGGCCTGGAGCTGGTGGTCAAGATCCAGTACCCCGGCGTTGCCGATTCGATCGACAGCGACATCCGCACCTTGTCGCGGCTGCTGGCGATGACCCGGCTGGCGCCGAAGGAAATCGATCTGGAGCCGACCTTCGCCGAGGTTCGCGACATGCTCCGGCGCGAAGTCGACTACCGCTCCGAGGCCGAGTTCACCGAGGGCTTCGCGCGCCGGCTGGCAAACGACCCGCGCTTCGTCGTGCCGCGCGTGCTGCGCGAGTACTCCGCCGACGCCGTGCTGACCACCACCTACGAGCGCGGGATTGCCGTCCGCGATCCGGCGCTGCTGGCGCTGTCGCAGGCTCGCCGCAACCGCTTCGGCGCCGCCTTCCTCGATCTGTTCCTCGAGGAATTCTTCGACTGGGGCGTGGTGCAGAGCGATCCGAACTTCGGCAACTACCGTTTCCGTCTCGGCGAGCGCGAGGAAGATGACCGGATCGTGCTGCTGGATTTCGGTGCCACCCGCGAATTCGAGCGCGGCTTCATCGAGGCCTATGGCGAACTGGTCGCCGGCGCGGCGCTCAAGGACCGGCCACGGGCACTGAAAGGTGCGATCGACATCGGCCTGATGCAGGGGCAGTTCCCGGATCAGGTGAAGAACGATTTCCTCGACATGTGCGAGCTGATCACCGAGCCGTTCAACACGGCCGACGATCCGCGCACGCCGAAGGAACTGCGCAACGCGGCTGGCGAATACCGCTGGGGCGCGAGCCGACTGCCGATGCGGGCCGCCAATGTCGCGGCGCGCAATGCGCTGTCGCGCTATTTCCGCGTGCCGCCGCGCGAGATCGTGTTCCTGCATCGCCGGCTTGGCGGCGTGTTCATCATGCTGGCCACGCTGGATGTCGAACTCAATGCCCGGGCTGCGCTGTTCCGCACGCTCGGAATCAAGGACGCCGCCTGAGCGCCCGTTTGCCGTTCACTTGTCGAGACGAGACCCGATGAAATTCGATGAAACCCACCAGCTGAACAAGCCCGCTGCCTCGGTGCTGAAGATGTACTCGGACCGCGGCTACTTCGAGCGCAAGTACCAGACGCTCGATGGCGTCAAGGACTTCGAGGTGCTGGAGTGCGAGCTGAAAGGCGATAGCTTCCGCATCCGTCACCGGTCGCTGCAGCGGTCCGACATCCCGATGCCGGACTTCGCGAAGAAGATCCTCGGCGAGTACAACACGGTGATCCAGCAGGACACCTGGAATCTCAAGACCGGCGTCGGCCGTCTGGAAATCGAGCTGAAGGGCGTGCCGCTGAAGATCAGCGCCGACATGAAGGTGGCCGGCAGCGGCAACGCCAGCAATACCTTCAGCTGGAATGTCAGCTGCTCGATTCCGCTGCTCGGCGGCAAGCTGGAAAAGCTGATCGCTGACGACATCCGCGCCAAGTCGGCCGCCGACATGGTGCTCAGCAACCAGATGCTGGCGGACTACTGAAGGTGAGCGAATCTCCATCGACACCGCCGCCGGTCCGGCCGCCGTCGCTGATCGACACCATCCTCAGCGTGCTTGCCTCGTTCTTCGGCGTGCAGAGTCACCGGAACCGGGTGCGCGATTTCTCGGCGGGCAAGCCGATGGTGTTCATCATCGTCGCGATCGTGCTGACGGTGGTGTTCGTGCTGAGCCTGCTGGCCATCGTCAAGCTGATGCTGCGCGACGCCGGCGTCTAGCGCGGCACGCCGGGCCAGACGGCGCGTCGTTCAGCGCGCCTTCTTGAGCCGGTACAGCGCATCCAGCGCGTCGCGCGGGCTCATGCTGTCCGGGTCAAGGCCATCGAGCAGGGCCAGGGCCGGCGATTCGGGCGTCGCGAACAGCGCCAGCTGCGGTGCAGCGGCCTTCTTCGCAGCCGGCGTCGCGGCCTTCGCGGTACTGACGTCAGCGGCCGCGCCGGCCTCCAGCGCATTCAGCACGGTACGCGCCCGGGCGATCACCGCCGCCGGCACGCCGGCCAGCGCGGCGACCTGCAGACCGTAGGAGCGATTGGCCGGCCCCGGCTGCACCTTGTGCAGGAACACCAGCTGATCGCCGGCCGCCGAGGCATATTCGGCGGCATCCAGATGCACGTTGACCACGCCGGGCAGTTCGCGGGCCAGTTCGGTCAGCTCGAAGTAGTGCGTGGCGAACAGTGTCCAGGCCTTGGACGTCGTCGCCAGATGCTCGGCCGAGGCTCGGGCCAGCGCCAGACCGTCGTAGGTCGAGGTGCCGCGGCCGACCTCGTCCATCAGCACCAGGCTGTGGGCGGTG
Organism: uncultured Nevskia sp.; assembly: GCA_964411025.1. Lineage (GTDB taxonomy): Bacteria > Pseudomonadota > Gammaproteobacteria > Nevskiales > Nevskiaceae > Nevskia. Next base: position 11,197 of record CAYPJK010000010.1, on the reverse strand, counting down.
GCGTTGTGGAGGATGTTGGCGGTTTCCGACATCTCGACCATGAACGTCGACTGCGCCCGTGCCAGATCGTCGGCCGCGCCAATGCGGGTGAAGATGCGATCGACCGGGCCGATCACCGCGCGCTCCGCCGGCACGAAGCTGCCAGCATGGGCGAGCAGCACGATCAGCGCGGTCTGGCGCATGTAGGTGCTCTTGCCGCCCATGTTCGGGCCGGTGATCACCAGCAGGCGGCGGCTGTCGTCGAGCACCGTGTCGTTCGGCACGAACGGCGTGTCGAGCGTGGTCTCGACCACCGGATGGCGGCCGCCATCGATGCGGATGCCGGCCGTTTCGACCAGTGCCGGCCGGGTCCAGCGCAACGCCTCGGCGCGCTCGGCGAAGGTGGCCAGCACGACCAGCGCGGCGATCGCGGCGGCGGTGGCCTGCAGCGCCGGAAGATCGGCGGCCACGCGGTCGAGCAGTGCGTCGTAAAGCTGCTTCTCGCGTGCCAGCGCCTTGTCGCGGGCGCCGAGCACCTGGTCCTCGTAGCGCTTGAGTTCCTCGGTGATGTAGCGCTCGGCGTTGGTCAGCGTCTGGCGGCGGATGTAGTCGGCCGGCACGCGCGCCGAGTGCTGCTTGGTGACCTCGATGAAGTAACCCTGGATGCGGTTGTAGCCGACCTTGAGGCTGTCGATGCCGGAGCGCTCGCGCTCGCGCAGTTCCATGGCCGCCAGATAGCCGTCGGCATTCGAGGACAGCGCCCGCAGTTCGTCGAGCTGTGCGTCGAAGCCAGCCCGGAACACGCCGCCATCGCGGGCCAGCAGCGGCGGCTCATCGACGATCGCCCGGGCCAGTTCGGCCGCCAGCTGCGGGTGGTCGCCGAGCCGGCCGGCAAGCTGGGCCAGCAGTGGCGATTCGATCGCCGCGAAGCAGGCGGCGAGATCGGGCAGGGCGGCCAGCGAGGCGCCGAGCCCGGCCAGATCGCGCGGCCGTGCCGAGCGCAAGGCGACGCGGGCGAGGATGCGTTCGATGTCGGCGATCGGTTTCAGCGCCTCGCGCAGTGCGCCGTCAGCACGGCCATCGATCAGCAACGCCACCGCATCGTGGCGACCGCCGACGGTCTCGCGGTCGCGCAGCGGCCGCGACAGCCAGCGGCGCAGCTGGCGGCTGCCCATCGCGGTCACGCAGTGGTCGAGCACCGCAACCAGCGTGTGCGGCGTCGAGCCGGACAGCGAGTGCTCGATTTCCAGATTGCGGCGAGTCGCCGGATCGAGGATCAGGGCTTCGTCGATGGTCTCGACACGCAGGCCGGTCAGATGCCCGACCTTGGCCTTCTGGGTTTCCTGCACGTACTGCAGCAGCGCACCGGCAGCACCGAGTGCGGCAGTCATCTCGTCGGCGCCGAAGCCGCGCAGATCGCGGGTGCCGAACTGCTCGATCAGCAGCCGACGGGCGGAAGCGGCATCGAAATGCCAGGCCGGACGGCCGCGTCCCGCAAGCCCGCCGAGTTCATAGGCCGAGTCTTCCGGCACCAGCAGTTCCGAGGCGCGCAGCCGGTGCAAGTCGGCGCGCCAGTCGCCAGCACTCATCGTTTCCAGCACCGAGAAGCGGCCGGACGACAGTTCCAGCCAGGCCAGCCCGAACCTGCCGCCTCCGACGCAGGCTGCCGCCAGCAGGGTCTGGGCGCGGGAGTCGAGCAGCGAATCGTCGGTTGCCGTGCCCGGCGTGACCACGCGCACCACTTCGCGGCGCACCGGGCCTTTTTCGACGCCGACTTCGCCCACCTGCTCGACGATCGCGGCCGACTCGCCCTGGCGGATCAGCCGGCCCAGATAGTTTTCCAGCTGGTGATACGGAACGCCGGCCATCGCGATCGGCGCGCCATTCGACTCGCCACGCTTGGTCAGCGTGATGTTCAGCAGCTTCGCGGCCTTGCGCGCGTCCTCGTAGAACAGCTCGTAGAAATCGCCCATCCGGTACAGCACCAGCGTGTCCGGATACTGCGACTTGATCGCGAGGTATTGCTGCATCATCGGCGTGTGTTCGCCAGGCTTTGCTGCCGACATGAATTCAGATCGCCGGGGCTGACAGACCGGACTGGACTGCGAACTCGCGCAGATCTCGATCCAGCGTGCGGAAAGTGGATACGCCGTGGTTCAGCGCAACGGCAAGGTGAAGCGCATCCCCGGCGCGGAGCCGGGTGCCATCCACGGCCAGCAGGCTGCGGGCGCGGGAGTAATCGGCAGCGGTCAGCATCAGGACATCGTGCTTGGCGACGAATTCCTCGTCATAGGCCAGCCGGGCCCGCGCGGCGTCGCGAGCACTGATCTCGCGCCTGCGCAGCCGCCGGGCGATGGCACTGCAGATCTCGACACCGGTCCAGTGGCTGATCAGCTGCGGCTCGCCACGCAGACTCAGCAGCAGCTTTTCGGCACGCTCGCTTTTGGGGTCCCTCAGCAGGATCGCCGCCACCACACTGCTGTCGAGGTAATGCACGGACGCTCGCGTGCTCAGTAGCGTTCTTCGTCGCGCATCTGACGGATGAGTTCGCCTGCCGGAACCGACGCCATCGGCATCGACTCCCGGAAGGCACGAAGCTTGTCGAAATCGGGTGCGATCGATGTCGGACGGCGCTCCGGTTTCAGCCGCGCCACGGCCTTGCCGCGTCGGGTGATCACGACTTCCTCGCCTGCTTCGACGCGGTCGAGAATTTCGCTCAGATGGCTCTTCGCTTCGGCAACACTGACGCTGTGGATGGGGTCCATGGCGGCGTCCGTCGAGTTGGTCATGTCGATGGTCATCCTAGCACGCCGCCTATAATCCGCCCCCCGTCAAACCCCCGCGCTGGCAGTACCGAACGATGACCTGGACCCCTGAATCCTGGCAGGCCAAGCCTGCCGTGCAGCAGCCGAACTACCCCGATGCAGCCGCGCTGGAATCCGCGCTCGGCGAACTGCGCCGGCTGCCGCCGCTGGTCACGTCCTGGGAGGTCGATGCGCTGAAATCGCGCCTTGCCGAAGCGCAGGCCGGCAAGCGCTTCGTGCTGCAGGGCGGGGATTGTGCCGAAAGCTTTGCCGACTGCGAATCGGCGCTGATCGCCAACCGGCTCAAGGTGCTGCTGCAGATGAGCCTGGTGATGGTTCACGGCCTGAAGATGCCGGTGGTCCGCGTCGGTCGCATCGCCGGCCAGTACGCCAAGCCACGCTCGGCCGATGTCGAGACCAAGGATGGCGTCACCCTGCCGTGCTACCGCGGCGATACCGTCAACCGGCCGGAGTTCACCGCCGACGCCCGCATCCCGAATCCGCGCCTGCTGCTGGAAGGCCACAAGCGCTCGGCGATGACCATCAACTTCGTGCGCGGCCTGATCGACGGCGGCTTCGCCGACCTTCATCACCCGGAGTACTGGGATCTCGACTGGGTGCATCACGCGCCGCTGGCCGAGCAGTACTCCAAGCGGGTCGAGGCGATCACCGAATCGGTCAAGTTCATGGAAACGCTGGCCGGCCAGACCATCCACGAGTTCAACCGCGTGGAGTTCTACACGTCTCATGAGGCGCTGCTGCTGGCCGCCGAGGCGGCGCAGACCCGCACCGTGCCGCGAAAGACCGGCTGGTACAACCTGTCGACGCACCTGCCGTGGATCGGCCTGCGCACGGCGGCGGTCGATGGTGCGCATGTCGAATACATGCGCGGCATCCGCAATCCGATCGCCGTCAAGCTCGGCGTGTCGATGAGTGCCGAATGGGTGCAGGAACTTTGCCGCCTGCTGAACCCGGACAAGGAGCCGGGCCGGCTGACCTTCATCCACCGGCTCGGCGCAGGCAAGGTCGAGTCCGGCCTGCCGAAGATGATCGACGCCGTGCGCGCCGCCGGTCATGAGGTGCTGTGGCTCTGCGACCCGATGCACGGCAACACCCAGACCGCCGGCAACGGACTCAAGACCCGGCGCTTCGATGACATCCTGGCCGAGGTCGAAGCCTCGTTCGCCGTGCATGCCGCCTGCGGCTCTCGGCTGGGCGGCGTGCATCTGGAACTGACCGGCGAAGACGTCACCGAATGCCTCGGCGGTGCGCGCGACCTGACCGAAACCGATCTCGAACGCGCCTACCGCTCGGCCGTCGATCCGCGCCTGAACTACGAGCAGGCGCTGGAGCTGGCGTTGAAGATCGCCGCGCACGGCGGCCACGTGGACCTGCCGCGCTGAGACAAGCCGTCAGGCCACGCGGCGGCTGCCGGGTCAGGGCAGTTGCCGGGCCAGTACGTCGAGCGCGCTCAGTGCACCGACCGGCGTGACCTCGCCTTCGAACCATGTTGCAACGCTGTTGCGAGCGCTCAGCGCCAGCGATGGCGCAGTTGCGCGGCTCGGCGGTGCGGGTGTGTCGATCCGCAGAATCGTCGACGTCGGTGCGCCGCTGGCCGCGTAACGGCGACCCTTGAGACGCGTATCGAAGGCTTCCGGATTCTCGTCGTCGCCACGCGTGATCACCAGATGGGTCCAGACGACGGCGAAGCCGCCCGCCGGATCGGCCGCCAGTGCAGGAGACGAGGCGTTGGCCGTGTTGCCCATGCCGGGGAGATCGATGGTGTCGTCGACCTCGAAGTCGCCGAGCACGGTGCCGCTGTCGTCAAAGCGGGTGATCACGACGCCGGCCTGCAGCAGGCTGCCAAGATCGCTGCGCGTATGGGCGCTGACGTAGCCGCCGCCGCTCAGGCAGGCGATGCGGGCGGGGTCGGACGTGCCGTCGGAGCGCCAGCCGAACGCGGTGGTCCCCTGCAGTTCGCCGTTGCTGGCATAGCGCTTCAGGCGCAAGTCGCCCTCGCCACCGGCACGGGTGTAGACCAATGCAAACGCGCCGTCATCGGTGGTGCACACGCCCGGTGGCGGACGGCGGAAGAAGGGATTGACGTCCTCTACCTCGACTTCAGGCCCGACGGCGACACCGTCGAAGCGGAAGCGGCGAAAGCGCACGGCGGCGCGCCCATCGGTGCCTTCGAACAGGCCGGCGAAAATCGCGATGCCGCTGCTGTCGATCGCCAGTTCGTGGCGCGTGAAGCTCACCGGCACCCGGCGGGGGGCCGGGTCGATCGCCACGCCAGCTGCCGTATAGCGACGGATTTCCAGCCACGCGCGACCATCGGCGGCCGTCGAGGTGTAGCTGATCGCAAAGCGGCCGCTGGCATCGAAGGCGACGTTCGGAGCCGTCTGTTCGCCGGCTGCACGGGTGTTGACCGCGAATTCGGTGCCGATCGGACTGCCATCGGCCGCATAGCGGCGCGCGAAGATGCCGTCGCCATCACCGTCCGGGCCCTGCCAGGTGATCACGTAATGGCCGTTGATGTCGCTCGCGACGTCCGGCGCGCGCTGGTCGCCGGTGGTGGTCGTGTTGACGGTGAACACGGGGCCGGCAACGGCCGCGATGGGGAAAATGGACATGGCCGTCAGCCAGGCCAAGGCACGATTGCGAATCAGCGAACGGTTCCGGCTCGACATGAACGATCTCCTGAGTGCGGGCAGCGAGGTTTGCGGAAGCGGCAGCGTAGTCGCGAGTCCGTCAACGACTCGTGCAGATCCAGGGGCGTCCGGCCCCGCCGCCGTGGTCAATTCCGGCCATGATCGAAACCTGCCCATTTCGCCGCGATCGCTGCCATCCTCGCGACCATCCGCCAGTGGAGTTGTCCCATGCGCCGATATGCGCTGCCCGCCGTCGTGGTCCTGATTGCCGCCGTTGCCGTTGTGCTGTGGTGGTCCGGGCGGAGCAGCGACCAAGGGGGCGATGACTATGACTACGCGGCGGCCTTCGAATCGCTGGCCCCCGCGAGCCAGGCACCGCTGTTCCGCATCGCCGAGGTCGCCGGTCGCGCGGAGGCGGAAGTCGCGGCGGTCCTCGGGCCGCCTTGGCAGTGCGAAAGCTCGCGCTACTCGCGCCGCTGCCGCTACGCGCCCGGTGCGACCGAAGTGGTGTACATCGAAGGCAAGGCCGACTGGCTGACCGTGACCGCGCTCGGCGATGCGCCGCTCGATGACCAGCTGCTGATGCGCATAGGCCTGCAGCCGGCGCCGGCCGGTACGGCCAGCGACCAGGAACGCGTCTGGCTGACGCTGGGCGGCCTGCGGGAGGTGCGCGCCTACGGCACGCCGGATCGCGCGCAGTTCCTGCGCATCAAGGTGAAGTCGTGATCGCCCACCGGCTGTTCGCCGCACTGGCGCTGCTGGCGGTACCGGCGCTGCATGCGGATGGCCTGAACCTGCTGCGGATCACGCCGGCCGGCGAGGAGGTCGAGCCGTCGTCGCAGCAGATCGTGCTGAGCTTCGATCGGGCCGTGGTGCCGCTCGGGCGGATGGCGCGCAACGCCGACGAAGTTCCGGTCACCATCACGCCGGCGCTGCCCTGCGAATGGCGTTGGCTGGACCCGCAGAACCTGGCGTGCAACCTGCCGGATGAGGCCGCGTTGACCGCCGCGACGCGCTATCAGGTCGACGTCGCCGACACCTTGCAGTCCGTGGACGGCGCGCGTCTGGCGCGCGCGGTGCGCCATGCGTTCAGCACCGCGCGGCCGAGCCTGCGCTACGCGACGATCGACGGCTGGCGCAGTCCGACGCGGCCGGTGATCCGTGCGCTGTTCGACCAGCCGGTGACGGCCGCGTCGGTGGCGGCGGCGGCGCGGATCGGCGGCGCAGCGGTAACCGTCGAAGCGGTGCCCGACGATGAGGAAACGCCGTACTACGTCCCGGCGCTGCACGGCATGGCGGCCGGCGAGGCAAGGTCGCGCTGGTGGCTGCTGCCGGCCGCCGAGCTGCCGGCCGATCGCGACGGTGAACTGCGCATCGGCGCGGGTCTGGTATCGGCCTTCGGGCCGGAGCGCGGCAGCGGCAGTGCTGACGGCAGCGCCCGCTTTCACACCTTCGGCCCGTTCCGGCTGCTCGGCCTGCGCTGCGGCGGCGCCACCGCGCTGCTGCAGCAGCGGGCCGACGCGGCCGCCTGCAATCCGCTGCTCGGTCCGGCGCTGGTGTTCAGTGCGCCGGTGGTGGCTGCCGAGAACGGGCGGCGTCTGGCGATTGCCCCGGATCCCAGGGGCGGCCGCAGCGACTACGACCCCTGGGCCAATGCCTACGGCGGCTGGAATGCGGGCACCGACAACCGTCGCACCGATGGCTATGCGCTGAACATGCCGTTCACGCTGAAAGCGGCCGAGTCGTACACCGTGGCGGGCGGCAGCGATCTGCGCGATGTCTTCGGCCGCAGCCTGCCGACGCCGTTCGAACTGCGCTTCCGAACGGCCCACCGCAGCCCGGCGCTGAGCTTTTCGCATCCACAGGCGGTGCTGGAGGCCGGGGTCGATTCCGAAGTACCGGCCGTGGTGACCAATCTCGACCGGCTGGAACTGGCCGTGACCCGCACCACCGCGGATGGCGTGCACGAACTGCCGCCAGCGACGCGGCCGGTGGCGGCGGTCAAGGACATCGCCTTCGCGATGCCGCTGGACATCCGTGCACTGCTCGACGGCCGCAGCGGGATCGTCGATGGCTGGCTGCGCAGCGCGCCGCCGGTGCGGGCTTACCCGAGGCAGCGGCCGGGCGAGCCGCTGTTCGCCCAGGTCACGCCGTGGCAGGTGCACGCCAAGTTCGGCCATTACGACACGCTGGTGTGGGTCACCGAATTCGCGACCGGCAAGCCGGTGGCCGGTGCCGAGGTGGCGCTGTTCGTCGCCCGGCCGCCGGCCTGGGCGCCGCAGGCGGCCGGGCAGCCCAGCGTGCGGACCGACGCCGCCGGCCTCGCCGTGCTGCCGGGTGCCGCCGATGTCGACCCGCTGCTCGAATACACCGGCTGGGACGCCAAGGCGCCGCTGGCGGTACGGGTGGTCAAGGGTGCCGATCTGGCCGTGCTGCCGCTGACCGACAGCTTCTCGGTCGACACCTATCGGGCATCCGGCTATTCGGTCTACGCCGGCCGCCAGCAGCGGCATGGCCACCTGAAGGCCTGGGGCACGACGGCCCAGGGCGTCTACCGGGCCGGCGACGTGGTCCAGTACAAGCTGTACGTGCGCAACGACGACAGCCGCGGATTGCGGCTGCCGGAACGCGGCCCGTACCAGCTCAAGGTGCTCGACCCGGCGGACCAGGTGGTGCACCAGCAGGACGGGCTGACGCTGTCCGATTTCGGCGCGCTCGACGGCAGCTTCACCGTGCCCCGGCAGGGCGCGGTCGGCTGGTATCGCTTCGAGCTGGATGCCAGCTTCGCCCGGGTACCCGGCAAGCGCAGCGGCGATGCGGACCTGCGCTCGGAAACCCTGTACCCGATGCAGGTGCTGGTCTCCGATTTCAGCCCGGCACCGTTCCGGCTGGCGGTCGACATCCGCGCCGCCCGCGTCACGCCGGGGCAGCCGTTCACCGCGGGCCTGCGCGCCAGCCTGCATGCCGGCGGCGGTTTCGCGGGCGCCCCGGCGCAGCTCAGCGCGCGCATCGACGCCCAGCCGTTCGGCAGCACCGACCCGGCCGCCAGCGGCTTCCTGTTCGACGACGAGACCGGCAGCGAGGCGCGTGGCAGCCGTGGCATCGCCGACAAGCACGACGTGACCAACGCCGCCGGCGAGTTCAGCGCCGAGCTGCCGGCCCCGGACAGCGAGATCGCCTGGGGCGCGGTGCGCGTGGAAGCGAGCGTGCGCGACGACCGTGGCCGCGCGGTCGCGGCGACGGCCTCGGTACCGTACGCCGGGCGCGACCGCTACATCGGACTGAAATCGACCGACTGGCTGCTGGAGCAGGGCAAGCCGGCATCGGTGGCGACGCTGGTCGTCGACGCCGAAGGCCGGCCGGTGGCCGGCGCGCCGCGCTATGTCCGGGTCGAGCGGCGCGAGGTCAAGGTTGCCAAGGTCAAGGATGTCGGCAACGCCTATGTGTCGCGCTACAGCGAAAGCTGGGTCACGGTGGCGACCTGCAAGGGCCGCTCGACCGCCGGGCCGGAGCGCTGCGCGTTCACGCCGGACGCCGGCGGCCAGTACCGGATCACCGCGATGGTCCGCGACAGCCGCAACCGGCTGCACCGCAGCTCGACCTGGAAATGGGCGGCCGGCAAGAACCGCTTCCTGTGGGCAGACGCCGACGATTTCGGCCTGAGCCTGGAAGCCGATCGCAAGGCCTACAAGGTCGGCGACATCGCCCGGGTGCTGGTCAAGAACCCTTACCCCGGCGCGACTGCGCTGATCACCACCGAGCGTTTTGGCGTCATCGACAAGCGCACGCAGGTGCTGGCGGGCTCGACGCCGGTGATCGAGATCACGATCACGCCCGATCACCTGCCGGGCTTCTACCTGTCGGTGGTGGTGCAGTCGCCGCGGGTCGCCAGCCCGCCGCCGGATGGCGATGTCGATCTCGGCAAGCCGACGTTCCGCATGGGCTATGCGGCGATCGCGGTCGACGATCCGTACCAGCGCATCGACGTCGGCGTCAGCGCCGATCGCGAGCGCTACCGGCCGCGCGACCGGGCGACGCTGACGGTGCAGGCGCGACCGGTCGCCGCCAGCAGCCAGCCTATCGAGCTGGCGGTGGCGGTGGTCGACGAAGCGGTGTTCGACCTGATCCGCGATGGCGCCGCCTACTTCGATCCGTATCGCGGCTTCAACCGGCTTGACTCGCTTGATCTCGCCAACTACAGCCTGCTGACCCGGCTGGTTGGCCGGCAGAAGTTCGAGAAGAAAGGCGCGACGCCCGGCGGTGACGGCGGAGCGGATCTGAGCCTGCGTTCGGTCGACCGTTTCGTCGCCTACTGGAATCCCTCGCTGAAGGTTGACGGCCAGGGCCGCGCGACGTTCGACGTCGTGCTGCCCGACAACCTCACCGCCTGGAAGGTGCTGGTGCTGGCGGTGACGCCGGATGACCGCTTCGGGCTCGGCAGCGGCCGGCTGATCGCCACCAAGGACACCGAGCTGCGGCCGCTGCTGCCGAACCAGGTGGTCGATGGCGATCGCTTCCGTGCCGGCTTCTCGGTGCTCAACCGCGCGAGCCGCCCGCGCACGCTGGCCGTGACGCTGGAAGCGAGCGGCGCTGCCCGCGCCCGGCACACGCAATCGGTGACGCTGGCGGCCTTCGAGCGCCAGACCGTGTTCGTCGACGTCGACAGCGCGCTGGCCGGCAACGTGGCGGGCGACATCCGTTTCACCGCAACCGCCGGCGATGCGGCCGATCGCGATGCACTGAGCGTCACGTTGCCGGTGCGGCCGCGCAGGGCCACCGTCACTGCTGCCGACTTCGGCGTGCTCGACGGGCCACCGTACCGGCTGCCGCTGCGGGTGCCGGCCGGCAGCCTGCCGGGCGGCGAGATCGCCGTGCAGTTCACGCCGAGCGTGCTCGGGCCGCTCGATGGGGCCTTCCGCTACGTGCGCGACTACCCGTACCAGTGCTGGGAACAGCGGCTCACGCGGGGCGTGATGACTGCTCAATACAGCCGGCTCAAGCCCTGGCTGGACCCGGCACTGCAATGGCCGGACCCGGCCGCCAGCACCGAAGCCCTGTTCAGCGAGGCCGCCAGTTTCCAGGCTCCGAACGGTGGCATGGCGTTCTGGCAAGCCGACGACCGCCACGCCAGCCCTTACCTGTCGGCCTACACGGCACTGGCCTTCGAGTGGCTGCGCGAGGCCGGCCTGCAGCCGCCGGCTGCCGTGCAGCGCAAGCTCGACGGCTATCTCGACGGCCTGCTGAAGAAGGACGCGCCGGGCCTTGATGCGGAGGCCAGCGCCAGCCTGCGCAGCATGGTGCTGGCGGTGCAGGCGCGCCGCGGCAAGCTGGGCCTGGCCGAGCTGGACCGCCTGGCGCCGGCGCTGCCGCGCATGGGGCTGTTCGGGCAGGCGCTGTATCTGGACGCTGCGCGACGCGTCGACGGTGCCGATGCCCAGACGCGGCAGGCGCTGGATCTGCTGCTGGCCCGCGGCCAGCAGAGCGCGGGCAGCCGGCTGCTGCGGGAGACCGACGATCCGGCCTGGGAGCCGCTGCTCGGTTCCGAGCTGCGCTCGAACTGCGCGGCGCTGGCGGCACTGGTGTCGGCCGGCGATGACCGGATCGATGCCGACGCCAGCACCCGCGAACTGCCGGCGACGCTGGTCCGCGCCATCACGGCGGCGCGTGGCGGGCGCGAGCACTGGCAGAACACGCAGGAAAACGTGTTCTGCGCGAGCGCGCTGGAAGCCTATGCGCGGCGCTACGAATCAGCGGCACCGGCCA
>CAYPJK010000009.1:5332-18529 GCA_964411025.1 uncultured Nevskia sp. | reverse complement strand
ATCTTCCTGCGCCAGTTCGCGCGCCGCCCAGACCGGCCAGTGCGGATTGGCCAGCGCCGGCCGGCCGAGCATGACGATGTCGATCCGTTCCTTGCGGATCACCTCATCGGCGACCTGGGGCAGGCCGAGGTTCCAGCTGGCGGCGACCGGAATGCCGATTTCGCGGCGCACCCGCGCTGCGCGCTCGACCATGAACGCCATGTCGGAGAACGGCGGCGCGGTCATCTCGTCGGTATTGAAGCCGATGCTCAGATCGGCGAGGTCCAGGCCGTGGTCCTTCATCATCCGCACCGCTTCGATCGAATCGTCGAACTGGACGCCCTTCGGGTTCAGGTCGTCCGAGCCGAGCCGCATCGTCAGCGGGTAGCGTTCCGGCCAGACGGCGCGTACCGCGTCCAGCGCTTCGAGATGGAAGCGCATGCGATTCTCGAGGCTGCCGCCGTACTCGTCGGTTCGGTGATTGGCCAGTGGCGAGAAGAAGCTGGCGCCGAGATAGCCGTGGGCGAAGTGCATCTCCAGCCATTCGAAGCCGGCGTCGACAGCGCGCCGCGCGGCATCGGCATAGGCGCGGTGGATCGCCTTGATCGCGTCGCGCGTCAGTTCATGCACCGGATAGACGCGATGGCCGCCGTACGGCACGGACGAAGGCCCGACCACCGGCCAGCCGTCCGGATGATCCGGCGGCAGTTGCGCGCCGCCTTCCCAGGGCTTGCGTTCCGAACCCTTGCGGCCGGTGTGGCCGAGCTGGATCGCCGGCACCGCGCCGAATGCCTTGATGATCGCGGTCACCCGTTTCAGGCCGTCGACCTGCGAATCGTTCCAGATGCCGGCGCAGCCGACGCTGGTGCGACCGTCCGGCGTGATCGCGATCTGTTCGGGAAACACCAGTCCGAAGCCACCGGCGGCGCGCGAGCCCATCAGCATGATGTGGAAATCGTTCATCTCGCCGTCGACCGACCGGTACATGGTCATCGGCGACATCGCGATGCGGTTGCGCAGCGTCACGCCCTTGAGCGTGTACGGGCTGAACAGATTCGGCATGAGCCTTGGGTTCCTGTCGGTAATGGATGGACCTTCACCGCTACGGGTCGACGCCGCGATCCGGACGCAACCGCCGTGCCTCCAGGGGTCCGCCCCTGCGCGTTCAGGCCGTCGTGGGCTTGGTCACCAGCATCGACTTCGCCATCTTTTCGAGTTCCTCCTTGGAGATGCCGAAATCGATCGGCTCCGGCACCACGATGCCGCGCTGCACGGCCGGGCGGGCGCGGATCGCCTCGATCCAGCGCTGCAGGTGCGGCAGATCGCTGATGTCGACGCCGGCCCAGAAGTGGATCGAAACCCATGACCAGTTGGCGATGTCGGCGATCGAGTAGTCGCCGGCCAGGAATTCGTGATCGGCCAGCCGCGCATCAAGCACCTTGTACAGGCGCTTGGTTTCGGTCTGGTAGCGATCGATCGCGTACGGAATCTTCTCCGGCGCGTAACGGAAGAAGACATTGGCCTGGCCCTGCATCGGGCCGACACCGCCCATCTGGAACATCAGCCACTGGATCACCTGCGAGCGGCCCTTGCGGTCGCTCGGCAGCAGGCGGCCGTACTTTTCGGCGAGATAGATCATCAGCGCGCCGGATTCGAACACCGCGAAATCGCCCTCGTCGCGATCGACGATCGCCGGAATCCGGCCGTTCGGGTTGATCTTCAGAAAGTCGGGCTGCTTCTGGTCACCCTTCATCAGTGCGATCGGGTGCACGGTATACGGCACCGCCAGTTCTTCAAGGGTGATGGAGGCTTTCCAGCCATTCGGGGTGGCCGAGGTGTAGAGGTCGATCAAGGCGTGTCTCCGGGATGCGGGTTGCGAGGGGTCAGACGATCGCGTGGCGATCGAGCACGGTGAAGAAGGTCGCCGGTTCCGGGCGGACCCGGTAGTTGTCGGTCATGTCGCAGTAGATAACGCGGCCGCCGGCGGTGGTGATGAACACGGTCGGGCGGGGCACGTCGCTGTCGTAGCCCAGGGCCTGGAAGCCGGCCGGCAGGCCGTCCTGGACCTTGATGCCGAGGGCTTCGGCCGCGCGGTTGCCGGCATCGGTCAGGAAGCGCATCGGTGCGTCCATCTGCCGGGCCAGCTGCTCGCTGCTGGCTTCCGGCTGCGGGCTGACCAGATGCACGGCCACCCCTCGACGCGCCAGTTCCCGGTACTGCGCGGCGATCTCGCGCACCTGCGCCACGCACAGCGGGCACCAGTTGCCGCGATAGAAGATCCACAGCGCCGGGGTCCGCACCAGTTCGGCGGTCCGGAATTTCTGGCCGCGTTCGCCGAGGCTGAAGTCGGGCAGGGTCTTGCCGATCGCCAGTGCATCGTTGCCGGCGGCGCCGAAGCGCGAATACCAGTGCACGTAGGCCAGCGCGCCGACGATGCCAACCGTCGCGGCCAGCGCCACCGCCGTCAGCGACGCCGGGCCGGGCAGCAGCAGGCTCAGTGCGGTGCCGAGCACCCCAGCGGCAAGGACCAGGCCGAGGTTCCGGGAGGTACGCGCCCGCGGCATCAACATCAGCTGCGAGAAGAACAGCGCCGGACCGGCACAGGCCAGCGCCGCGCCCAGCCAACGCGAGGTCCAGCCCTGCTCGCCGATCATGACCAGCGCCGCGATCAGGCCAGCGACGCCGGCCAGGATGTAGACCGTGACGAACAGCGATTTCAGAAGATTCATGGCGAGTCTCCGGTGGTAAGCGGCGAGGTCGTTCAGTCGAGCGCGCGCAGGGCGACGCGGACGATGTCATCGAGGCGTTCAGCGCCGGGTCTCGACTTGGCCGCGAGATTCAGCCCGGACAGCGTGTTGACCAGGAAGCGCGCCAGCGCTTCCGGCGGCTCGCCGGCCGTGATCGCGCCCTGCTGCTGGCCGCGGCGGACGGCGGCCAGCAGGGCGGCCTCCAGCTGCTCGATCGCAGCGGCTGCGGCGGCCATCACCTCGGCATCGTGCGGGGCGATCTCGGTCAGGCAGTTGTTGATGAAGCAGCCGCGCTGGCCGGCTTCGGTCCGGGCGACGGCCACGGTCGCGCGCAGCGCTTCCTCGATCTCGGCGCGGCCGGCCTCGGGCCGGCCGAGCGCGGCCAACGGGCCGCACATCAGCTGCTCGGCGTAGCAGCGCATCGCTTCGACGACCAGCGCCTGCTTGCTGCCGAAGCGGGCGTACAGGCTGCTCTTGCTGAGCTGCGTGGCGTCGAGCAGATCGGTCATCGACGCGGCGTTGTAGCCCTTGGCCCAGAACACCTCGAGGGCGCTGTGCAGCGCCTGGTGTTCATCGAAGCAGCGCGGGCGGGCCATCGGACGGAGGTCGATTCTGGTTCTGGACTGACCGGTCCATAATTGACCGGCATGCCGCCTCGGTCAATGCAGGGCGCGTCCGCAGTCGGACGCCGATGTCCGTTTCCGCCATTCCCGGCCACCGCCGAGCCCGGCATGATCCGCCCGCAGTTCCCGATGCCGCGGCCACGACCGCAGCCACCATCCCGAGGAGGATTCATGTCCGCTGCGATCGACGCCTATCTGCCGTTGCGCCGCCTGGCCTACTGGGCGCAGACGACTCCCGATGCCGTCTACCTGACCCAGCCGCTGGCCGATGGCACGGTGCGCACCTTCACCTGGGCCGAGGTCCACGACACCGCGCTGCGCATGGCGGCGCACCTCGCCGCGCAGGGCTGGCCGGCGGGCTCGCGGATCGCGATCCTGTCGAAGAACAGCGCCTGGTGGTACATGGCCGATTTCGCGATCTGGCTGGCCGGCCATGCCTCGGTGCCGATCTATCCGTCGCTGACCGGTGAATCGGTGCGCTACGTGCTTGAACACGCCGCAGCCGAGGCGGTGTTCGTCGGCCAGCTCGACTCCAGCGACCGCGCGGCGATGCTGGCCGGCATTCCGGACAACGTCGAAGTGATCCGCCTGCCGACCGCCCCCGATCCGATGCCGGACGGCCGCGCCAGCCCGCAATGGGATGCCGTGGTTGCAAGCCATGCGCCACTGCCGAACCCGCCGGACCGCGGCCCGGAGGAACTGGCGACGATCATCTACACCTCCGGCACCACCGGCCTGCCGAAAGGCGTGATGCACCACTTCCGGGCGATGGCGGTCTCCGGTTACGCACTGAAGCTGGCCTACAACGCCACGCCGGACGACCGCGTGCTGTCCTACCTGCCGCTGGCCCATGTGGCGGATCGCGTCGCCTCGGAAATGCACTCGCTGACCACTGGCCTCAAGGTCTGGTTCTCGCTCGGGCTGGAAACCTTCACCGCCGACCTGCAGCGCGCCAGGCCCACTTTCTTCCTGTCGGTGCCAAGGCTGTGGACCAAGTTCCGGCAGGCGATCAACGCGAAGATTCCGCAGCCGCAGCTGGCGGCGATGCTCGCGGATCCGGAGAAGGGTCCGCTGGTGCGCAGGCAGATCCTGACCCAGCTCGGCCTCGACGCCGTGCGGGTGCCGACCTTCGGTGCCGCACCGATGCCGCCGGACCTGCAGCAGTGGTACCTCGATCTCGGCCTCGACATGCTGGAGGTCTACGGCATGACCGAGAACATGGCGGTGTCGCACCGCACGCAGGCCGGCGCCGGACGCATCGGCTGCGTCGGCCAGCCCTCGTACCTCGTCGAGGCGCGGCTCGATCCGGCCAACGGCGAGCTGCTGGTGAAATCGCCGGGGCAGATGATCGGCTACTACAAGGACGCCGCGAAGACCGCCGAGTCGATGACCGCCGATGGCTACTTTCGCACCGGCGATGTCGGCACCATCGATGCCGACGGCTACTTCCGCATCACCGGCCGCGCCAAGGAAGCGTTCAAGACCGCCAAGGGCAAGTACGTGGCGCCGGCGCAGATCGAGAACAAGCTCGGCGCGCATGGTTTCGTCGAAGCCTGCTGCGTGGCCGGCAATGGCCACCCGCAGCCGTTCGCGCTGCTGATGCTGTCACCGGCGGCGGCCGCAGCCGGTCGCGATGCAGTGACTGCTGCGCTGTCCGCGCTGCGCGAGCAGGTCAACGCGACGCTCGACCCGCACGAGCGGCTGGACCGGCTGGTGGTGGTGCCCGATGCCTGGACGGTCGACAACGGCCTGGTCACGCCCACCTTCAAGGTCAAGCGCAGCGAACTCGAAGCGCGCTACGGCGCCCGCTTCGAGCAGTGGGCCACGGCGGCCGAGACGCTGGTCTGGGCCTGATCGCGCTCGGCGCGGCTCAGCCGGCCCACGCGCGCTGCACCATGATCGCGGCGGCCAGCAGGCTCAGCAGGCCGAACGCCTGCTTCAGCCGGCCCGGTGCGATGCGGCCGGCCAGCCGGCTGCCGGCCGCCATGCCAAGTGCGGCGCCGCCGGCGAACGGCAGTGCCACGGGCCACTGCAGATGGCCGGACAGCGCGGCCACGGTGACGCTGCCGGCGGACACCAGGGCGATCACCGCCAGCGAAGTGCCGACCACGCTGCGCGCGGTCAGATTGGTATAGCGCGCAAGCGCCGGCACGATCACGAAGCCGCCGCCGACGCCGAGTGCGCCGCTGAGCAGGCCCGACAGCGCACCGGTGCCAATCAGCGCGCGGGCGCAAGGCGCGGTCCACTGCAGGCGGCCGCGCTCGCCGTCCTGGACGCAGGGCAGCGCGTGGTCCGGCGTGATCTCGACCGGCGGACGCGCCGCTTCGCGGATCATCCGGATCGCCACTGCGGCCAGCACGGCGGCGAATACCAGCGTCATCGGCAACAGCGGAATCTGGTGAGCCAGCCAGGTGCCGGCCGGCGCCACCAGCACGCCGACGCCGCCGATCAACGCGGCGGCGCGATAGCGGAGCTGCCGTTGGCGAAATGCCAGCAGCGCACCCAGCGCCGCCGACAGGCCGACGGCGAGCAGCGCGATCGGGGCCGCCTGCACCACGGTCAGATCCAGGGCGAGGATCAGCAGCGGCATCGCCAGGATGCCGCCGCCGGCGCCGGTCAACGCCAATGCCAGTCCGATCAGCGCGCCGAGGCCGAGGGTCAGGGAAAGCGCGTCCATACCCGCCTCAGCTGATCCGTTCCGGCTGGGCCATCCATTCGCGGCCCTTCAGCATGCCCTGCCAGTACAGCGGCGGCAGGATGCGTTCCTTCAGCAGCCAGGCCAGCCGCGACGGCTTGCGGCCGTCGAGCAGCCAGGCCGGAAAGCTCGGTGCCAGCTTGCCGCCGTAGAGGAATTCGGCAAGCACGATCTTGCCCCGTTCGACGGTCAGCGGGCAGGAGCCGTAGCCGTCATAGCGGGCGTCGAGCGGCTGATCGCGCAACTGGGCGATCACGTTGTGGGCCACCACCGGCGCCTGCTTGCGCGCGGCGGCTGCCGTCTTGGCATTGCCGGTGTTGCCGGCATCGCCGAGGCCGAAAATGTTGGCGTGGCGGCGGTGCTGCAAGGTGCCGGCATCGACATCGACCCAGCCGGCGGCATCGGCCAGCGGGCTGGCCTTGATGAAGTCGGGTGCCCGCTGCGGCGGCACCACGTGCAGCAGGTCGAAGGATCGCTGCACGGTCTCGCGGCTGCCATCGGCGAGCGCGCGGCTGAAAATGGCCGTGCGGCGCGGTCCGTCAACCGCCGTCAGCGTGTGGCCGAAGCTCAGCGTGGCCTCGTAGCGCTTCACGTATTCCATCAGCGCCGGCACATAGTCGGCGACGCCGAACAGCACCGCGCCGGCGTTGAGGAACTCGATCTTCACGTCGCCGATCCGGCCATTGCGTTGCCAGTGATCGCCGGACAGGTACAGCGCTTTCTGTGGTGCACCGGCGCACTTGATCGGCATCGGTGGCTGGGTGAACAGGGCATTGCCGCGGCGCAGCGCCTGCACCTGCTGCCAGGTGTACGGCGCCAGGTCGTAGCGATAGTTGGAGGTGACGCCGTTCTTGCCGAGCGTCTCCGACAGGCCGGGTATCGCCTCCCAGTCGAGCTTCAGGCCGGGGCAGACGATCAGGGTGCGGTAAGCAAGCGCGCGGCCATCGTCCAGCAGCACCGCGTTCTGCGCCGGCTCGAACGCTGCCACGGCGGCCTCGATCCAGTGCACGCCACGCGGAATCAGCGACGCCATCGGGCGCACGGTCTGCTCCGCCCTGAACACGCCGGCACCGACCAGCGTCCAGCCAGGCTGGTAGTAGTGCCGCTCGGCCGGATCGATGATCGCGATGTCGAGCTTGGGATCGCGGACCAGCAGGCTGGCGGCCGTGGCGATGCCGGCGGCGCCGCCACCGACGATCACCACGGTGTGGCGGGAATCGCTGCGGGGGCCGCCGGCCGGTCGAAGGGCGGAGGTGTCGGACGGGTGCGCGTTCGAGCGTGTGGACATGGTCGGGGTTTCGAGAACTTCAGGGGCGGGCGGGGCGGTGGACAGCGACGCGTTCACAGCGCATCGATCGGGATCTTCAGGTAGCGCTGGCCGTTGGCTTCCGGCTCCGGCAGCGCGCCGGCGCGCATGTTCACCTGCACCGACGGCAGGATCAGGACCGGCATCGCCAGCGTCGCATCGCGTGCCGTCCGCATGGCGACGAACGCGTCCTCGCTGATGCCGTCGCGGACATGCACGTTGTGGGCGCGTTCCTCTGCCACCGTGCTGGTCCAGCGCGGGGCGCGGCCGTTCGGCGGGTAGTCGTGGCACAGGTACAGCGTGGTGGCCGCCGGCAGGCTCAGCACCTTGTTGATCGAGCGGTACAGGGTGCGGGCATCGCCGCCGGGAAAGTCGCAGCGGGCGGTGCCGTAGTCCGGCATGAACAGGGTGTCGCCGACGACGGCCGCGTGATCGTCACCGTCGCTGACCACATAGGTCAGGCAGGCGGGCGTGTGGCCGGGCGTGTGCAGCACGCGCGCCTCGAGCGAGCCGATCGCGAACCGGTCGCCATCGTGGAACAGGCGGTCGAACTGGCTGCCGTCGCGGGCGAAGCGTTCGTCGGCGTTGAAGATCGCACCGAATACCGTCTGCACGGTGCGGATCTGGTCGCCGATGGCGATCTTCCCGCCCAGCCGCTCGCGCAGGTAATGCGCGCCGGACAGATGGTCGGCATGGACATGGGTTTCCAGATGCCACTGAACGGTGGCGCCCAGTTCGCCGATGCGCCGGATCAGCGCGTCGGCCGAGGTGGTGCTGGTGCGGCCCGACTTCGGGTCGTAGTCGAGGACGCTGTCGACGATCGCGCACTGCCCGGTGCTGCGGTCAAGCACGATGTAGCTGATGGTCGAGGTGGCCGGGTCGAAGTGACCTTCGACGACGAGGTGTGGGGTCGTGCTCACGGTGCGGGCTCCTGTGTCGGTGCCAGTGCTGGCGGATACCCGATATGCAGCCAAGCGCCATGCCAGCCGGCTCTGGCATGGCAAATAGTTGATTTGTTGAAGAATTCACTGCCTGTGGCGAAAGCGCTCACGGCGCTGGCAGCAGTTGCAGTGACAGTTTCGGCAGAAATTGGCAGCCGATTGGCAGTTCCGCGCGTTGGCCTTACGCTCGTGGCCGGCGCGATGGGCGCAAGCACCGGCAGACCTGATGATGGCGACCGCGGATCCTTCGGTTCACGCGCTGATCTCGTACCTGGAGCACGAGGCCACGCCGATGATCGTGCTCGACGTCGACTACAACATCCTCGCCGCCAACACCGCCTACCAGCGCCAGTTCGCGACGCCGCGCCAGCAGGTGCGCGGGCAGAAGTGCTACCGGGTGTCGCACCAGTACAGCGTGCCCTGCGACCAGGCGGGCGAACACTGTCCGATGAAGCAGGCGCTGGCCAGCCGGGCGCCAGACCGCGTGCTGCACGTGCACCACACGCCGCGCGGCGCGGAGCATGTCGATGTCGAGCTGCGGCCGATCCTCGATGAAGCCGGTGCGGTGATCGCCTATGTCGAACGCCTGACCAGTGTCGCTGCCGCGTCGGCCCAGCCGCGCGAGGATGGCCTCGTCGGCCGCTCCGATGCCTTCAATGCGGCGCTGTCAGTGCTGCAGCGAGCGGCACCATCGCAGGTGCCGGTGCTGCTGCAGGGCGAATCGGGCACCGGCAAGGAACTGTTCGCGCGGGCGCTGCATCAGGCCAGCCCGAGAGCGCGCGGCTCGCTGGTGGTGGTCGATTGCACCGGGCTGTCGGAGACGCTGTTCGAGAGCGAACTGTTCGGCCACGAGCGCGGCGCGTTCACCGGCGCGATGCAGCGCAAGATCGGGCTGGCCGAGACCGCGCACGGCGGCACGCTGTTTCTTGACGAGATCGGGGATGTGCCGCTGCCGATGCAGGTCAAGCTGCTGCGCCTGATCGAATCCGGCACGTTCCGTCGGGTGGGCGGGGTCGAGACGCTGCGCGCCGATTTCCGGCTGGTATCGGCCACCCACAAGCCGCTGAAGGCGATGGTCGAGGCTGGCAGCTTCCGGCAGGACCTCTACTACCGGATCAGCGCCTTCCCGGTGCACCTGCCGCCGCTCCGCGAGCGCGGTGATGATCTGCCGCTGCTGGTCCAGAGCCTGCTGCGCCGGATCGGCGGCAGCACCCCGCTGCGTCTCGACGACGAGGCGCTGGCGGTGCTGCGCCGCCACACGTGGCCGGGCAATGTCCGCGAACTGCGCAACGTGCTGGAGCGCGCGCGCCTGTTTGCCGACGACGGCGTGATCCGGGCGCGTGACCTGCCGTCCGAGCTGCTCGACGGCCCGGCCGGTGGCGGCACGCCGCTGCCGCTGCGGCGGCGATCGACCGACGAGAAAGCGGCGCTGTCGCACGCGCTGGCCACCTTCGACGGCACCCGCTCTGCACTGGCCGCGCAGCTGGGTCTCAGCGAGCGAACGCTGTACCGGCGCCTCAAGGCCTACGGTCTGGCCTGAACGGCCGGACGACCGCGCTCCGCTGCCAGGACACTGCCAGTCGCTGCCAGTGATGCCGCGAGGCTGTCAGCGCTGGCAGCGCCGGGCCCGATCGCCTTCCGGTTGACCGCTGCAAGTTGCTGATCGGCAATGGATCGCGGTCAAGTACGAACATGGCACGCGCTTTGTTACACAGCGCCGACGACGCGCATCCGCGGGCGGCCTGCCGAGTCTCGGCTGCCGCGACGACGGGCGGTCGACCTCGATTTCCGCGTTTCCAGAGGAGTTCTCGGCATGGATGACCCGCTGTTGCTGGCCCGAATCCAGTTTGCGGCCAACATTACCTTCCACATCCTGTTCCCGACCTTGTCGATCGCCCTTGGCTGGGCGCTGCTGTTCTTCCGGCTGCGCTACACGCGGACCGGCGACGAGCGCTGGATGTCGCTGTATCGCTTCTGGGTCAAGATTTTCGCGCTGTGCTTCGCGCTCGGCGTGGTCAGCGGCATCACCATGAGTTTCCAGTTCGGCACCAACTGGCCGGGCTTCATGACCACCGTCGGCAATATCGCCGGCCCGCTGCTGGCCTACGAGGTGCTCACCGCGTTCTTTCTGGAGGCCACCTTCCTGTCGATCATGCTGTTCGGCATGAACCGGGTCAGCGCGCGTGTGCATACGGTGGCCACGGCCCTGGTCTGCTTCGGCACCACCCTGTCGGCGTTCTGGATCCTGGTGCTGAACAGCTGGATGCAGACCCCAGTCGGCTTCGAGATGCGCGACGGCGTGGCGCACGCCACCGACTGGCTGGCGATCCTGACGAATCCGTCGTTGCCGTACCGGTTCGTGCACATGCTGATCGCCAGCGCGCTGACCGTGGCGTTCCTGATCGCCGGCCTGTCGGCCTACCGGCTGCTGCGCCGTGACCGTGGCCCGGAAGTGGCGCTGGGCCTGAAGGTGGGTGTCTACGCGGCGGCGGCGCTGATTCCGCTGCAGATCGTCGTCGGCGACCTGCATGGCCTGAACACGCTGCATCACCAGCCCGCCAAGGTGGCGGCGATGGAGGGGCTGTGGGACACCACCGCCGGCGCGCCGGCCGTGCTGTTCGCGATTCCCGACGAGGCCGGCCAGCGCAACCGCTACGAGATCGCGATTCCGAATCTGGCCTCGCTGTACCTGGTCCATGACGCCAACGGCGTCGTGAAGGGCCTCAAGGACTTCGAGCGGCATCCCCGGATGACGCCGGTGTTCTGGTCGTTCCGGGTGATGGTCGGGGTCGGCCTGCTGATGCTGGCGGTGTCGTGGCTGTCGGCCGCCTTGCTGCGACGCGGTCCGCTGCCGACCTGGCTGCTGAAGGTGCTGACGGCGATGAGTTTCTCTGGCTGGTTCGCCGTCGTGGCCGGCTGGTGGGTCACCGAGATCGGCCGCCAGCCCTGGCTGGTCACCGGCGTTCTGACCGCAGCCGATGCCGCGTCCAGCGTGCCGGCCCCGCTGATCGCGACCTCGCTGGTGATGTACCTGGCGCTGTACGCGGTGCTGATCGTGGCGTTCATCACGGCCGTGTTCCATCTGGCGCGCAAGGGCACGCCGCCGGCACTTGGCGGTGCCGCGCTGCCGCTGGCGGGAGTCGTGTCATGAACCCGGTCGACCTGGTACCCGCCGGCCTGACCGGTGCCGCCTTCTGGCTGCCGCTGGTCTTCGTCTGCCTGATGGGGCTGGCGATGCTGCTGTACGTGGTTCTCGACGGCTATGACCTCGGCGTCGGCATCTGGCTGCAGCGCGCCGAGCCCGCGCAGCGGGACCGGATGATCGCCGCGATCGGTCCGTTCTGGGATGCCAACGAAACCTGGCTGGTGCTGGGCGTCGGCCTGCTGCTGGTGGCGTTCCCGCTGGCGCATGGCGTGATCCTGGGGGCGCTGTACCTGCCGGTGGCGCTGATGCTGGTCGGCCTGATCCTGCGCGGCGTGGCGTTCGACTTCCGCGCCAAGGTGAAGTCGGAGAAAAAGGCGCGCTGGGATCTGGCCTTCCATGCCGGCTCGCTGCTCGCCTCGCTGGCGCAGGGCACGATGCTTGGCCAGTTGATCACCGGCTTCGACGCATCGCCGGCCGGGCTGCTGTTCTCGATCTTCATCGGGCTTGGCCTGGCGGCCGGCTATGCGCTGCTGGGGGCCAGCTGGCTGATCCTGAAGACCGAAGGCGCGCTGCAGCTGCGGGCGCTGCGCTGGGCACGGCTGTCGGCCTGGGGGACCGGGGCCGGCATCGCGGCGGTCTCGATCGCGACACCGCTGGTCAGCCCGTCGATCTTCGCCAAGTGGTTCTCGCTGCCGCAGTTCTTCGCGCTGCTGCCGATCCCGCTGGCCTCGCTGGCGATGTTCGTGCTGCTGCAGGTGTTCCTGTCGCGGCTCAAGGTCGACGCCGGCAGCGGCAATGCCAACGGCCTGCGGCGTTGGTCGTGGGGGCCGTTCGCTTGCAGCGTGTCGATGTTCGTGCTGGCCTTCTTCGGACTTGCCTACAGCCTTTTCCCGTACCTGGTGCCGGAGCGGATCACCATCTGGAACGCCGCTGCGGCACCGGAATCGCTGATGGTGATGCTGATCGGTGCGCTGCTGGTATTGCCGGCGATTCTTGGTTACACGGCGTTCGCCTACCGGGTGTTTCGCGGCAAGGCCGAGGATCTGCACTACGGCTGACCGCCTGCGGCGGTCTGGCTGCGCCGGTTAGCAGACTTACCGCCAGCGGCTTGGGCATGATCGCGGCCACGTTCATCACTGGCTGCGACTGCTCCTTGCTATGGAAAACCTTGACTTGCTGCCCGTCATCATCGGTGTCGGCGACATTACCGATCGCCCGGACAAGGGCCAATCCGGCCTGGAGCCGCTGCGGCTGATCGAAGCAGCAGCGCGGGCCGCCGATGCCGACGCCGGCGGCGGCTGGCTGGCCAGGCTCGATCGCCTCTACGTGGTGCCACAGCTGACCTGGCCGTACGCCGATCTGCCGGGCCTGGTGTCGTCGACGCTCGGCATCGCGCCGACCGTGGTGCCGACCGAGGGCATCAGCGGCGATTCCCCGGTGCGCTACCTGAGCCAGGCGGCGGTCGAGATCGCCAGCGGCCGCTCGGTGGCGGCGATGATCTGTGGGGCCGAAGCCTTCGGCTCGCTGCGCGCGGCGGCCGCCCAGCGCAAGTCCCCGGATGGCTGGACGCCGGGCGGCAAGGCCGCACCGTTGATCGACGGCTCCTCGTACGTCACCAAGCTCGCTGCGAAGTACGGGCTCAAGGACCCGACCGAGGTCTACACGCTGTACGAGAACGCGTTGCGCGCCGCGAACCGCCTCACCGCGGAGGCATCAGCCGCCGAATCGGCCGCGCTCTGGGCGCAGTACGCGGCGGTGGCG
>CAYPJK010000009.1:0-5322 GCA_964411025.1 uncultured Nevskia sp. | reverse complement strand
CTGGGATCGCGCCGGCCATGACCCGGCCGCGATTGCCACGGCCTCGTCGAAGAACCGGCCGATCAGCTACCCGTATCTGAAGCGCATGGTGGCGCAGCTGTATGTCAACCAGGGTGCGGCGGTGATCGTGACCTCGCGGGCGGCGGCGCTGGCGGCTGGCGTACCGGCGTCGCGGCTGGTGTACGTCGGCTCCGGTGCCGGGGCGTCGGACATCGACGACTTCCTGTCGCGCCCCGGCTACGCCGAATGCCTGCCGATGGAACTGGCATTGACCGAGGCGCTGAAGGCCAATGGCCTGAGCGGTCGCGATGTCGATGCCGCCGAGATCTATTCCTGCTTCCCGTGCATTCCGAAGCTGGCGCTGAACGCCATCGGCGGCCTGCGCAATGGCGTGGTGCCGAGCGTCACCGGGGGCTTGAGCTTCTTTGGCGGCCCGCTCGGCGATTTCATGAGCCACGCGATCACCGCGATGAC
Source organism: uncultured Nevskia sp. (assembly GCA_964411025.1). GTDB lineage: Bacteria > Pseudomonadota > Gammaproteobacteria > Nevskiales > Nevskiaceae > Nevskia. Next base: position 4,848 of record CAYPJK010000009.1, on the reverse strand, counting down.
CCGCGTGCTGCGCGCCGGCAACGCCAACAGCGGCCTGCTGTACGGCAACGGCGGCTATGTGACCAAGCATTTCGCGGCCGTGCTGCTGCGCCATCCGCCGGCCGCGTTGCCGGTCAGCCTCGATCTCAACGACGCGGTCGCCGCGCGCCGCGCGAGCCTGCCGGCACTGCAGCTGCTCGAGGACTATGAAGGCCCCGCGACGGTCGAGACCTATCTGGTCAAGTTCGATTCCAGCGGCGACCCGCAGCTGGCCTCGATCGTCGCGCGCACGCCAGATGGCGCGCGCACCGTGGCGCTGCTGCAAGCGCACGACTATCGCGGCCAGGCGCTGCTGATCAATGGCGCTCGCGAGCCGATCGGCCTGCCAGGGCAGATCGCCAAGGTCGACGGCCTGATGCAGTGGACCTTCGACGCCGACGTGCTGCCGCCGGTCGGCGCCGCTGGCAGCCCTGTGCTGCTGGAGCGCCGCGACGGTCATGTCGCGGTGGTGACCCTGAACCGGCCGCTGCGGATGAACTCAGTCAACGCGCGGCTGGCGCGGGCGATCGCCGAGATCATCCAGGTGACCGAGGCCGACCCGACGATCCGCGTCGTGGTGTTCGCATCGTCGCGCCCGGACGTGTTCTGCGCCGGGCTGGACCTGTCGGCGCTGTCGAACCCGCGGGCGCTGCAGGAGCTGATGCGCATCGAGGGTGGCTTCGCCGGCTATGTCAACGCCGTGCGCAGCAAGCCGTGGATCGCCGCAGTGCGCGGCCAGGCGCTCGGCGGCGGCTTCGAACTGGCGCTGGCCAGCGAACTGATCGTGGCGGCCGAGGACAGCCAGTTCGGTCTGCCGGAAGTGAAGCGCGGCATCATCGCCGCCGCGGGCGGCGTCGCCCGGCTGCCGCGTGCGTTGCCGCGTAACCTGGCTGCGCAGGCAGTGCTGACCGGCGAGCCGATGTCGGCCGAACTGCTGCACCGGCATGGCGTCATCAACGCGCTGGCGCCGGCCGATCAGGTGATCGACGCGGCCGTCGAACTTGGTCGCCGGATCGCTGCCAATGCGCCGCTGGCGATTGCCGAAAGCCTGAAGCTGCTGAAGCTGGGCGTCGACGAGAGCGACGCCGAGCTGTCGCGGCTCAGCATGGAGGCGGGTGCCCGGCTGATGGGCACCGCCGATGCCCGAGAAGGCGGCCAGGCGTTCATGGAAAAGCGCGCACCGGTCTGGAAGGGCAAGTGAGCGCCGGCCCGCGCGCAGCGTCGCTAACGGCACAGACGGGGTGCGCCGTATAGTCGTGCAGGCGCCCGCAGCGCCCGACCGGGCCGACAGAGCCCCGCCGCCAACATCGAGGAGTGAACCGCAATGCGTCTGCTGATCCGTGTGGTCGTGTTTGTCGCCGTGCTGCTGGTCGGGCTGGTCGGGATCGGGTTCCTGCTGTCGGACCAGGTGCATGTCGAACGGCGTGTCGAGATCGCGGCACCGCCGGCAGCGCTGTACGCGGTGCTGAACAGCTTCGACAAGTTCGAGCAGTGGTCGCCGTGGGCTGGCCTGGACCCGGCGATGAAGGTCGAGATCAGCGGCCCGCCGGCGGGCGTCGGCGCGCGCTATGCCTGGCACGGCAATGCCGAGGTCGGCTCCGGCAGCCAGGAGATCATCGCCGCCACGCCGGACCGCTCGGTGACGCTGAAGCTGGTGTTCGACGGCTTCGAGCATCCGTCGACCACGGTCTACGGCATCGAGCCGAAAGGCGAGGGCAGTGTGGTCACCTGGTCGATGGACGCCGATCTCGGTCATGACCCGGTGATGCGCTATGTCGGCCTGGTGATGAAGAAGGAGATCGAGGTCGACTACGACAAGGGGCTGGCGCGCCTGAAGACGCTGGCCGAGGCCCTGCCGGCGCCGTCCGGCGACGCCGCTGCGCCGGCAGCCGAGCCGACCGCTGCACCGAGCCCGGAAGGCGCCGGCTACTGAGCCGGACAGTCCGGGCGGCAGCGCGGCGCGGGGCGTTTCCGGCCAGCCGCCGCTGCTGCCGCAACAGGTCTCCGCAGATGGGCAGTGCGCCGGTATCCTTCGCGCGATGAGCGATCCGGCACCCGTCTTCGATTCCAAGGCATTCCTGTCCCAGCTGACCAGTTCGCCCGGCGTCTACCGCATGTACGACGCCGGCGACGAGCTGCTGTACGTCGGCAAGGCGCGCAATCTGAAGAAGCGCGTCGGCAGCTATTTCCTGCGTGCCAGCGGCAATCCGCGCATCGAGTCGATGGTCGATCAGATCGCCCGCATCGAGGTGTCGCTGACGCACACCGAGGACGAGGCGCTGCTGCTGGAAGCGACGCTGATCAAGGAGCAGAACCCGCGCTACAACGTGTCGCTGCGGGACGACAAGAGCTACCCGTTCGTCAAGATCAGCAACGGTCACGACTACCCGCGAATCGGCTTCCATCGCGGCAGCAAGGACGGCGAAGCGCGCTACTTCGGGCCGTTCCCGAGCGCCACTGCCGTGCGCGAGACGCTCTACACCCTGCAGAAGCTGTTTCGCCTGCGGCCCTGCAACGACACCTTCTTCAGCAACCGTCGGCGGCCCTGCCTGCAGCACCAGATCCGGCGCTGCTCGGCCCCCTGCGTGAAGCTGATCTCGCCAGAGGACTACGCCGTCGACATCGGCCGCGCGGTGCGGCTGCTCGAAGGCCGCGGTGACGAGCTGGCCCGCGAGATCGGTACCGAGATGGAAGCGGCCGCCGACGCTCTGGAGTTCGAGCGCGCCGCCAAGCTGCGTGACCAGATCGCGGCGCTCGCGCGGGTGCGCGAGAACCGGGCGATCACCGGCGGGGCCGACGAGATCGATGTGATCGCGGTCGCGCCGCATCCGTCGTCGAGCTGCATCGTCGTCACCTCGGTGCGCGATGGCCTGAATCTCGGCCATGGCAGTTTCTTCCCGAAGCATCCGCACGGCATGGAAGTGCCGGAACTGCTGGGCAGCTTCCTTGGCCAGTACTACCTGAGCCGGCCGGTGCCGCCGGAAGTGCTGATAAGCCATCAGCCGGACGACCTCGAATGGATCGAGACGACCCTGGCCCATGCCGCAGGCCGCAAGGTGAAAATCAACGAGCCGCAGCGCGGCCCGAAGCAGCGGCTGATGGAGATGGCGATCAACACCGCACAGCAGGCGCTGTCGACCCGGCTGGTGGAGGCCGCGAGCATGGACAAGCGCCTGCTGGAACTGCAGCAGGCGCTGGATCTCGACGCGCCGCCGCGGCGGCTGGAGTGCTTCGACATCAGCCATTCGATGGGCGAACGGCCGGTGGCGTCCTGCGTGGTGTTCAACGAGGAAGGGCCGCTGAAGATTGCCTACCGCAAGTTCAACATCGAAGGCATCACGCCGGGTGACGACTACGCGGCGATCAAGCAGGCAGTGTCGCGACGCTTTGCACGCGTGAAATCCGGCGAGGTGCAGGTGCCGGATGTCCTGTTCATCGACGGCGGCGCCGGCCAGCTCGCATCCGCCTGCGAGGCGCTGGAGGAACTGGAATACGAGGGCGTGAGGATCGTCGCGATCGCCAAGGGGCCGACGCGCAAGCCGGGGCTCGAACAGCTGATTCTGCCGGAGCGCGACCAGCCGATCGTGCTGCCGCCAGATTCGCCGGCGCTGCACCTGATCCAGCGGATTCGCGACGAGGCCCACCGCTTCGCGATCACCGGCCACCGGGCGCGGCGTGACAAGGCGCGCGTGACGTCGGGGCTGGAAGCGATCGAGGGCCTGGGGCCGACGCGCCGTCGAGCGCTGCTCAATGCGCTGGGTGGGCTGGGGCAGATCAAGCGCGCCGGCATCGACGAGCTGGCGCGCGTCGATGGCATCAACCGACGGCTGGCCGAGCGCATTTACGCGCACTTCCATTGACGTCGTCTTGACCCATCGGCATCCGGCTCGTCGCCCGTTCGCCACAGCGCAATCCATCGTGTGCCGCCTGCCTGCGGCATTCGGCGCAATTGCAGCACCCTGCGACCACAAGGCCCCGCTTTTGCTGGACACTAGCCACTGACCACCGGCCACGAACGGCATCGCCTCCAGGACATGCGGATCAATCTCCCCACAGCACTGACGCTCGGCCGGGTCGTGGTCATCCCGATCGTCGTCGGACTTTTCTACATCGACTGGCAGCATGCCCGGCAGGCGACGGCGATGCTGTTCGTGGCGGCGGCCGTCACCGACTGGTTCGACGGCTGGCTGGCGCGGCGCTGGAACCAGACTTCCAACTTCGGTGCGTTTCTCGATCCGGTGGCCGACAAGCTGCTGGTCGCCGTGGCGCTGGTGATGCTGCTGCGCGACGACCCGCGCAGCGTCATGGGCGTGCTGGTGGCGATCATCATCGGCCGCGAGATCACCATCTCCGCACTGCGTGAATGGCTGGCCGAACTGGGCCAGCGCAAACGGGTCGCCGTCGGTATGGTCGGCAAGATCAAGACGGCGTTCCAGATGACCGCGATCAGCCTGATGCTGTGGAAGCTGCCGGTCGCCGACATCGATGTCTACCGCATCGGCTACGGCCTGCTGTTCGCGGCAGCGGCGCTGACCTTGTGGTCGATGGTGGTCTACCTGCGGGCCGCCTGGCCGGTGATGCGAGACGAGTTCTGAGCGGCCCTGCAGCCGGGGCTCGCGCTGCTTCGGAGACGGGCGGATAGAGGCGGGCGGCGGTGCAGGTTTTTCGCAGGAATGGCTTGACACCCTGCCTTCAGCCACTACCGGGCTGCCAGCGCCTCCGTCGGTCGCACGCTCGGGGATGACGGTGCAGGGAATCGGCTCGCTCTTCCACAAGAGCGCCGGGCCGTTGGCCGGCTCGGTTGCGAGGATCGCTTCCAGCTCCGCGCGC
>CAYPJK010000008.1:0-18544 GCA_964411025.1 uncultured Nevskia sp. | reverse complement strand
GGTAATCTGCCGGCACCCCATTTTCGAGTACCGACGACGATGCGCCAGGCCCTGCTGACCGCCACCCTGCTGCTGTTTGCCTGGCTCGCACCGTTGCCGCCAGCACAGGCGGCGGACCAGGGGCTGTGGGAGAAATCGACGCTCAACCAGGTGCTCAAGCGCGGCGAGCTGAGAGTCGGGCTGGAAGCCGGCTATCTGCCGTTCGAGATGCGCGACAAGCGCGGCGAGATCATCGGCTTCGATGTCGATCTCGCCAAGCTGATGGCCCGCTACATGGGCGTGAAGGTCAGCTTCGTGAACACCCAGTGGGACGGCATCATCCCGGCGTTGCTGACCGACAAGTTCGACATCCTGATCTCCGGCATGACCATCACCCCGGAGCGCAACCTGCAGGTCAACTTCGCCGAGCCCTACATCACCATCGGCCAGACCTTCCTGCTGAATGTCCGCCACCGCGACACGGTGAAGACGGTCAAGGATCTGAACGACCCGAAGTACACCATCGCCACCAAGCTCGGCACCACCGGCGATATCGCCGCCCGCCGTTTCCTCGGCAAGGCGCGGCTCAAGACCTTCGAGACCGAAGCCGATGCCGCGCTGGAAGTGCGCAACGGCCGCGCCGATGCCTTCGTCTACGACCTGCCGTTCAACGTCGTCTACGCCGCCCAGTACAAGGACAGCCTGGTGCACATCAAGGAGCCGTTCACCCGGGAGCCACTCGGCTGGGCGATCCGCAAGGGCGACCCGGACTTCCTCAACTGGCTCGACCACTTCCAGAACCACATCCGCAACGACGGCAGCTACGACGCGCTGTACAACAAGTGGTTCGGCGGCACCGCCTGGCTGGCCAACGTGCAGGGTGGGTGAGCGGCCGGTCGCAGGCCGGTGCGCTGCTAGACTTCTGCCGCACGGCGGCGCTGCCGTGATGACCGCACCGCGCCCCGCGACCCCACTTCGCAATCAACGTCCCATGGACCCGCAATCCGACGAAATCTCGCTGCGCGAGCTGGCTGACACGCTGTGGTCGCGCCGTCTGCTGATCGTGGCCATGGCCATCGGTTTCGGCCTTGCCGCTGCCGTCACCTCACTGCTGCTGCCGGAGAAGTACGAGGCCAGCATCGTGCTGTCGCCAGTGGATGACGATGCCAGCGGCAAGCTCGGCGGCGCCGGTGCGCTGCTGTCGCAGTTCGGCGGACTGGCGAGCCTGGGCGGCTTGAGCATTGGCGGCTCCGACAAGAAAGCGGTCGCGCTGGCCACGCTGCAGTCGCATGCGCTGACGGAGGCGTTCATCCGCGACAACCAGCTGCTGCCGCTGCTCTACGCGGACGACTGGGACGCCAGCCGCAAGGTCTGGATCGACGACGATCCCGATGACCCCGACGACCAGCCGACGGTATGGAAGGCCGAGCGGATGTTCGCCAAGAAAGTCCGCAGCGTCGCCGAGGACAAGAAGACCGGCCTGGTGACGCTGACGGTCGAATGGACCGATCCTGAACTGGCCGCCCGCTGGGCGACCGAACTGGTGGCCCGCGCCAATCGCGATCTGCGCGCCCGCGCGATCGAGGAATCGATGGCCAGCCAGGCCTATCTCAACGAGCAGCTGACCAAGACCAGCGTCGTCGAACTGCAGAAGGCGATCTACGGGCTCATCGAGGCCGAGATCAAGAAGGTGATGATCGCCAACGGAAGCGACGAATTCGCGTTCCGCGTCGTCGATCCGGCAAGAGTCGCCGAGGAGCGCAGCAGCCCGAAGCGCGGGCTGATGCTGGCCGTCGGCGTACTCGCCGGACTGATGCTCGGGCTGCTGCTGGCGCTGGCCCTGCCGTCATCAAGGCGGTCGTAATGGCCGCGCCCGACCGGGCCGGTCCTGCCGAGAAAATCGTCGGAATCGAACTGCTGCGGTTCGTATCGGCGCTGGCTGTCTTGATCTGGCATTACCAGCATTTCGGTTACTCGGCCGGGGCCATCGATGTCGTCCGAGAGCAGCAGCCGTTCTATGGTCTGCTGTTCCCGTTCTACGAGCGGGGCGGGCTCGGTGTGCAGATGTTCTGGTGCATCAGCGGGTTCATCTTCTTTGCCCGCTACTACGCCGTACTTTCGGCCAGCGGGGCCTCGTTCAGGGCGTTCGCCGTGAACCGGTTTTCCCGGCTCTATCCACTGCATGTCATGACGCTGTTACTGGTCGCCGGGCTGCAGAAGGAGTACTGGGCACTGCACGGGGACTACTTCGTCTACCCCTGCAATGATGCTTGGCACTTCCTGCTGAACCTGACGTTCGTCAGCGGCTGGGGTTTCGAATCCGGCTACAGCTTCAACGCGCCGATCTGGTCCGTGTCGATCGAACTGATCATCTATGGCCTGTTCTTCTGGCTGGTGTCGACACTGCCGGTTGCAGCGGCGTATGTCGCGGCGATGGTGCTGGTCGCCGTTTTCAGTGGCATCGGTGCCGATCTGGTGGCGCAGTGCCTGATGTATTTCTTCATCGGCGGGCTGATTGCACTGGGCCGTTACTCTCCGGATGCGGTGAGGATCGGCCGTGCCCGTATTCCGCTCACGTTCCCTGTGGTCGGTGGATTGCTGGCGCTCTCGATGGCGACCATCGTCATGGGGTACTTCGCCGGCATTGCGGCGCTAGCCAGTACCAGCTTTCTGCGGCCCGTCGTGATTGCGGGGGTGCTGTTCGCGTTTGCCGGAGCCAACCGTCTGTTTCTTCCGCTGGCCCCTGCGCTGACCTTCCTCGGCAACCTCACCTACGCAAGCTACCTCTGCCACTTTCCAATCCAACTGCTGATCGTGCTGGCACTGCCGTGGCTTGGATGGCCGGTTGACTACCGCAGTCCGTGGCTGCTGGCCGGCTTCCTGCTGGCCACCTTCACCGCGGCCGCCGTGGTGTACCGGACCATTGAGGTGCCGGCGCAGCGCGCGATCCGGCGAACACTGCTGCGTTGAGCGCCGCTAGACTTCAAGCCCGGTGCGGTCCCGGATCACCCGCGTGAGTTTCTCGTTGAAGTGCGCGATGTCGAAGTTCGCGGCATGCGTGCGGATTGCGCCCGCATGGAAGCGGATTTCGCCGCGCTCCAGGCGCTGCACCGCGTCCATCAGCGCACTTTCACTCTGCTCGTGGAAATGCAGGCCGGTCACGCCGTCGATCACCGTCTCGAGCGCGCCGCCCTTGGCATATGCGATCACCGGCTTGCCGGTGGCCATCGCTTCCAGCGGCACGATGCCGAAATCCTCGACGCCCGGAAACAGCAGCGCCTTGCAGCGCTGGTAGTGGTCCAGCACTTCGGCGCGGGAGCGACGGCCGAGCACCGTCACGTTGGCGCCCGCCGTGGCCTTGATCTCGTCGTACAGCTCGCCGTCACCAATCACCACCAGCGGCAGGCCCAGCCGGTTGAATGCATTGACGGCCAGATCGGCACGCTTGTAGCGCACCAGCGCGCCTACCATCAGATAGAAACCCTGGTGCGTGGTCGACAGCTGGAACGCCTCCAGTTCGACCGGCGGGTGCAGCACATCGGCCTCGCGGCGATAGAACTTGGCGATCCGGCTGGCCACGAATGCCGAATTCGCGATGAAATGATCCACCCGGTCGGCCGACAGCCGATCCCACAGCCGCAGGTAGTGGATCAGCGGCCGCATCAGCAGCCTCGTGAAGCGGCCCGCATGGCCGAGGTAGTCGTGGTACATGTCCCAGACATAGCGCATCGGCGTATGGCAGTAGCAGATATGCGCCACTTCCGGCGGCACCACCACGCCCTTGGCGGGTCCGCTTTCGGAGGAGATCACCAGGTCGTAGCCGGACAGGTCGAACTGTTCCAGCGCCAGCGGCATCAGCGGCAGGTACTTCTGGTACAGGCGCTTCGCGAACGGCAGTCGATGGATGAACGAGGTGCGGATCGTGCGCCCTGCCAGCGGAGAATAGGCCACCACCTGCGGGTCATAGACGTGCGTGTAGATATCGGCATCCGGAAAACGCTGCGCGAGTGCATTCAGCACTTCCTCGCCGCCGCGCCAGCTAACGATCCAGTAATGGACAAGGGCGACCTTCAGCTTCCCCTGACGCGCGCTCATGGCTGCACCGTCTCCTGCAGCGCATCCAGCACGCTGCGCACGCGCGCCGCCACCGCATCCCAGGAATGGCGACGTGCCTGTGCCGGCCCCGCCTCACGCAGCCGTGCACGCAGCGCGCTGTCGAAGACGATCCGATCGATACCGTCGCGGATCGACTCCACCGACTGCGCTTCCACCAGCACTGCCGCATCGCCTACGGCTTCCGGCAGCGAAGTCGTGTTGGCGACGAGTGCCGGCGTTCCGCCCGCCATCGCCTCCACCGGCGGCAGGCCGAAGCCTTCGAACAGCGACGGAAACAGCAGGGCCGTGGCACCGCGATACCAGCTGGGCAGGGCGGCTTCCGGGATGCGGCCGGCGTAATGCACGCGGCCGCTCAGGCCCAGCGCAGTGACTTGCGCCTCGAACGCCGCATCGGCCGGCCCGGTCAGCACCAGCCGTAGCTGCGCGCGCGCCTTGGACGCCGCAAAAGCCGCCAGCAGCCGGTCCAGGTTCTTGTGCGGCTTCCGGGCACCGACGTACAGCAGGTAGGGAAAGCCGGGATCGTGCGGCGAGATGGGCGCAAAGAACATGGCATCAACCCCCGAACCGACATTCACCACCTGCGTGGCGTCTGCCCCGGACCAGTCCAGCACATCCGCCCGCGAGTACTCCGACACCGTCAGTACCTTGAATGATTGGCGCACAGCCGGCTTCACCAGGCGCTCGTAGTAGGCGCGCTTCAGTCCGCCTGCCTCGCCGGCCACCCGCAGGTGGATCAGGTCATGCACCGTGAATACGCAGCGCGCGCGCGCCGCAGCCGGTGCGTTGAAGCCCGGCGAATAGAACAGGCTGCGTGGCGACGCCAGCAGCTGCGCTCCCCGCACAAACGGATCGATTGGACTGACCGGCGACACCGGCCAGGTCGGCGAGCGTGGGGGCGCTTCGGCCGGGAACAGGCGCAGCGCCAGTTCGCTCGCTGTACGACCAATCCCGTGGAGATCGATCCAGCGAGCGTCGAAATGTAAAGAAGTCGTGGACATTTCAGGATTCAGGTGGACTGACTTTTTCCGCGCATGCAGAACGAGCCCAAACCAAACGGAAGGGGCGCCCACCTGTAAACCGATCGCCGCGCTGCTGCGTCAACGCATAAGCAAGGCCGATTGCGGTGGTGACCCACGGGTACGCAAACGTCACCTGCGCACCGAATAGATGAGCCACAAATTGATAAGCGCATAAGGACACGCAAACCGGAGTCACCAGACGGCCCGCTGCGATACTGACTGGCCGCCAAATCAGCCACATCAAAAACAGTGTGCAGGGTAGGCCGAGTTCTGCCGCGTAACCGACGTAGCTGAGCCCTGGCAAGTCCCATCCATCTGTCGTCGGGAGACCATTAAGGATTTCCGGGTTATTCCGTTGAAGGCTGTAGTTGCCGATACCAACGCCGGCAAGGGGATGCTCCGCAATCATTCGCGGCGCCAGAACCGTGGCCATGATGCGCCCCATCGCATACGAAGAATCATCGGCATGGGTCTGAATTTCTTCTTCAAAATTCATCACGATCCGAACGTAGTCGCCCAGACCTCGGCTTGCCACAGCCACTACAAATATTGGCAGCACAACGGCTAGGCCAAGGAGTAAACGAAGATAGCGACGATCTGAAATTTGCCAGATCACCACCATGAACATGCCGAGCAAAAGAGCCGCTTTCGACTGAGCTGCAAGTAGTGCGATGAAAAGTACAGCCAGTTGGGCAAGGCCGATCTCTCTCCGCTGACCTAACTGACCCATGCGAAATGCGACGGTAACAATTACGCTCATTAAATAAACACCAAGCGGGCCACCCTCTACGAAGAAGCCGCGCGCACGGATGAAGCTCACATTGTAGGCGCCGGGTAGCTCAACTCCGGCATGCCACGCGGCATAGCTCAGTAGCGCGTAACACGCGCTGAGTAAGCCCGACCAGACGTAAAGCTGCGCGGCCAGCGGAATCAGCGATGGACGACTCACCATTGCAAGAGTGAGAAGAAGGAAGCCGCCGATGCAAACCGCAAGCTGGATGATGCGCGATAGGGACAGCAGAGGCGGTGTTTTTAGTGGCGGCAGCGAGAATGGCGGAAATGTATCGAGGCGAAGGGCAAGAGCTGCGAGCAAAATGACGATTGCAATGAGCAGCATGTGAAGCCGAAACAGCCGCGTCAGCGGTTGCGGTGCGATAAAACTCCAGTCATTACGCGCAAGAAATCCGTAAGCAGCTAACAGGCAAATAAGGCCATAGGCTTCAATTGATTGGACGTCAGCTATTCTGACGTCAGTCAATGGGGTCAAAAAGCAATAACCCGCAACGAGTAATACGCCGATCTGCCTCAGCCCGAGCGGTCGCGGGGCGGCATCTCCATGGCTTTTAGCGTTGCTCATTGCGAATCCTTAGAGAACAAAGTTCTGAAGCCAGCTTTTTTGCTCCGGCTTTCCACCCGTCGACATGAGGGAGTGGAAGGGGCGCGGGGCGTCCCAGCACATCACGGATTGCCATGGCAATCGAAGCAGCATCGGGTTGGCAATAGCGCGTCTCGTCGCCGCCCGCTTCCCGGAGTTCATCGAGATCGGTCGCGACGACGCGTGCGCCGCAGCGGCGCGCCTCAAGCACCGGCATTCCGAAGCCCTCATAGATCGATGGCATGCAGAAGATGTCGCAGGCTGAGTACAGCGCCGGCAGGTCGTCATCGGGCACGAATCCAAGGCTGCGGATGCTGCGGCCTTCATGCTCGGCAATCTGCTGCGAAAGCCGGGTATCTCGCCAGCCTTTGCGGCCAATCAGAATCAGCTCGTGATCCGGCAGTTGGCCGGCGCGCTTGAGCAGCAGGAATGCTTCGATCAGCGCAGTGAAATTCTTGCGAGGCTCAAGCGTCGATACAGCGAGCAAGAACGGTGCAGCGAGGCCGTATCGGCGACAAACGTCCGCCCGTTCCATTGAGCCGGCTGGCCGAAAGCGGGCTGCCGCATCCGGCCGGATCACGGCGTCCGCGCTTCGGCTGTAGTAGGCAGCCATCCGGCGCCGGGTGCCTTCGGAATTGGCCACTACGCGCTGGGCAAGGCGAAGGTCGCGTGCAAGGAACAGCCGATGTGCCCACAGGTTGGCGCGGGACATCGTTTCCGGGTGCAGGCGAAACGTGAAGTCATGCACGGTCAGTACCTGCGGTACGCCCCCGGCAAGACCGGCCCGGAGGCCGGCAGCCGCCCAGAAAACGTCCGGCTGGTCAGCGCGAAGCATTCGTCCGAGCCGAAGCTTGAGCCAGAGGTTCGGCTTCAGCGTGGCGTAGCGCGGGTCTTGCTCACAGCGCAGTGTCCAGCGGGCGGACGGCAGCGAGATGCCTTCCGGCTTCTGCGCATAGAGCAGGAACTCGGCGTTCGGCATTTGCCGGTCCAGTTCCAGGCTCAACTCATGGATGTAGCGGGGCACTCCGGTTAATGGTCCGCCTTGGTAGCGGCCGTCGACGCCAATGCGGATGTGGGACATCGTGGTTAAGGAATTCCGGTGGTATCAGCGCCTGACGGCCGCCCATTATTCGCCGTTTCTGTTGCAGGTCACGCGCCGGCTGCTGACGGGAAAGTACTCGCTGCTCGCTTGTCAGGCAGGTCGCAGGCTGCGGCTCAGGTTGCACCTTCTGGATCGGGCAAAGAACCGGCTAGTCGGCGGGCTTGACGACGACGAGCACGTTCGTCGACAGCGGTGTGGACCCGCTGGAGTACAGCACCCGCAGCAGCAGGCGGTGGAGCTGTCGGAGCAGACGCTGGAACGGGCGCAGGAGCCGTGCCGCAAACGGGGCCGGGAAGGCAGGATCCGCGGCTTCCCGGAGCACCACGGCGTCCAGGCCAGCCTGACGGCACAACTGGGCGACGATGGGGCCTGACAGCATGCTGACGTGGGTGGCGTCGCCGAACTGGTTCAACAGGCCCGCTGCGCTCTGGCAGTTCGGAAAGCGGAACACGATGCGCGCATCGCGATCCGCGATGCGGCGGACCTGTTTGAGGAAGTCGACAAGGTGCTCGCGCGGGATGTGTTCCAGCACATCGAACGCGGTGATGATGTCGTAGCTGCCTGCGGGGACGTGATCCAGCCCTTCATAGGTGCGGATACCGCGTGCTTCGGCGGCCTCGCGCAATTCGGGCTGCAGCTCGATACCGGCGATGCTCGCCCCAGATCGCTGCGCCCACGCCAGCAGGGCACCGCTGCCAAAGCCGATGTCCAGCAGCCGCTTTCCAGGTAAGGGCAGACCCCGGAATTCGCGCTGGAACAGGGCGCATTCGTAGTCCTTGGGCGTGAACAGGTCGTTCCACTGCTTCCATGCACGGTAGCCGTCATAACATTCCGCGCCGGTCGATGCGGCGTGGGATGAGGCGGCGGCCGAGGGTGGTTCGAGTTGGGTCATCGGTGGCTCGGTCGATATCGGGGCATTGGCAGAGGTCAGGGCGACGTGGAAGGGGGCTGACGGGCGGCAAGGGGCGGAAGTAGGTCGTTTGTCAGGTGGCGCTTCAGCAGGTGGCGCTGGAGCAGCGTGTTGCAGATTTCGCCGATCAGGGCGGCCGCCCCGGCCCCGGTAGCCCCCAGGCGTTGTGTCAGCAGAACAGCAAGCGAAAAAGTGATGACGCTGTTGACGACAGCGGCCACCATCACGGCATCAAAGCGGCCGAGGCGCAGCAGCAGCGCAGTGATCATCGAATTGGCCACGCGGAACGGAATAGCCGCGGCGAACAGCGCAGCCAGCAGGCCAGCTTCCGGCCGCAGGTTCAGCAGTTGTGTCACCAGCCGCGCCACTTCGCCCAATGCGATGACAGCAAGCGCCATGCCGATGACGGTGGGCAACGCGGGCACCGTGAGCAGGCGGCGAGCCAGTTGCACGGTGTCCGTGTTCCGCCGGCTTCCCAGTTCGGCAAGCAGCGCAAGCGACGCCAGTGCAAACAGCATGAAAAACGGTTCGATGAGCCGGAAGCCGGTCGAGTAGTCGGCCTGGGCTCCGATGCCGGCGATCGGCCGGACGATCACCACATCCAGCCGGCTGTAGGCCATCACCGTTACGGCGATCAGGGCGCTGGGAATCAGCTTGCCGGCGATCAGCCGCAGTTGGCCGCCCAGGCGTCGCCAGTGGCGTGACGTGGCCTGCAGGAGCGCGCGTACAGGGGCTGCTGCAATCGCCACTGCCGACAATCCGGCGATGCAGTCGGGCGTGATCAGCAGCCAGGCCATGGTGGGCAGGCGGGCCGGCGTCAGGAGTACGAAGAGGTCGACCAGCAGCGATGTCGCCAGCGTAATGCCGACCAGCACGGCGAGTGCACCGAACCGTTCCGCCTTCTGTAGCAGGGCCACGGCGCTGGATTGCGCAGCGGTGGCGACGATCAACAGGAACACGGGCAGCGTGGCCCGGATATCGGTCAGGACGAAAGCCAGCGCGATGCCGCCGAGGCTCAGCAGCAGTGATGCGGCTGCGCGCAGCACCAGCGCCGCGCGCACCGTGCCGCGCAGCGCCTGATGACCGGCACCGAGGCGCGAGTAGATGTACGAATCGGTTCCGAGATCGGCGACCGCGCGCAGAACCTCTACGCCGGACAGCATCGCCGCCAGCGCGGCGAACTCGATGGTCGATAACTGCCGCGCGGCCTGGATCAGCACGAACCAACGACCGATGACGAGGGCGATCCGGGCGGCGGCGAAGCTGGCGTATCGGCGGGCGAGCCGCCGCAGCGCGTCTTTCGGAGGTGACGGGATCAAGGTGCGGATCGGGCGGGAACGCGGGGGGGGCGGAAGCGGTGCGGGCAGAAACGTCGATGGCGCAGGCGCTACCGGGCAATGGCAACCGTACCAAATCCCGGTTGACGTTCTGTGCGATCTCGATCGCACTGGTAGTAATTTTTTTGTGAAGAAGTCGCGTCGTCCGCAATCCTGGCATTGCGATGCGGACGATCGTCCGCAAACGTGGGCTGCGCGGTCACGTTGCGGTGTACGGAAGGTGATCCGGCGGGCTGGACGGAATCAGCAAGGTGCGGGCGCAGGCGCCGGCTTGGCCACCTCAACCGGATCGCGTCAGGGTGTGGTCACGCGCGTCTGCAGATCGGTCGCCGGTGCCGAGGCGACTCAGGTCTGATGCAGCGGTGAGGCGCTGGTGTCCGATGTGGCCTGAGAGCCCGACAGCCAGGTGGAATCGCTGACGATCTGCAGTTCGATGCCAAGGCTGTCCAGCCAGCGGACCAGCGACGGCACGGCGGCGGCCACGATCTGGGCCTCGCCTTCGATCATCGAGGCCGGGTTGTAGCGGCGGCCGGTGACATGCAGCCAGAACTTGCAGAAGCGTGTGACGCCCAGGTTGCGGGCCAGCCAGCGCGCCGGCATGAAGCGCGGCGGCAGCGGCGGCGCGGGCTTTTCGGCTGCTGCGGCGGTGTCGTAGAAGTGGGTGTTGGCTGCTGCGCTGTCGGCGATGTCCCAACCCACGGTGATGATCCGGCGCACGCCGAGCAGCGCAAGGGTGTGGAAGACCGTTTCGTACATGATTCCGGGGCCCCAGCGGCGGAGCCGGCGAGCGTCGGTCAGCGCTTCTGCGGCGAAGTCGCCGGTCGCGGCCAGGCTGTGCCGCAGGTCGTGGCCATCGGGCACTCCCACGGTCAGGAGCAGGTCAGGGTCGGCGAACCAGAGAGAACCCTGGGACGCCGAGAACACCTGCAGCGGCCGGCGGCCCCGGCGATAGCGGAAACGCTGCAGGTTCTGCGAGTTCAGGAAGTGCAGGTGGCAGGGCACGTCGATCCGGTCGATCGCCTGCTTGACGCAGGCCACCACGGGCTTTTCCGGCAGGGCGTCGTAGACCTCCCGCCAGCGGTGCAGCGACGGACCGCAGCTCAGCAGCAGCACGGTTCTTCCCTTGAAGGCGTCGCGCAGGCAGTCGAGATCATCCGGTTGCCGGCGCAGTGCCGTGCGCAGCTGCGCGATCTGCGTGAGCAGCGCGGCGTCGTGCGGGCCGGTATCAGGACCGTTCGCGGCGGGCGTCAGGTTCATGGCCGGTTCCCGCTCGGCAGCAGCGCATCGGCACGGGCAATTGCCGGTAGCGCGTGGCGGGCAACGTACTGCGCCCAGTCGTCGTACTCGGTCCAGGCGGACACGAACACGAAATCGATGCCGGCTGCGGCTGCCGCTTCGTGATCGAGCCGGCTGTCGCCGAGCATCAGCGCCGCCGGCGGAGTGCCGCCGTGATCGGCCACGAGTTGCTTGACCAAGGTGGTCTTGGGCGTCGGGCTGCCGTGAATGCCGGCGTCGAACAGGGCATCGAGGCCGCGCACTTTCAGCACCTCGCGCAGTTCGGTCTGGTCGGCGCCGGAGGCGATGGCCCAGCGCGCGCCCCGGCTGGCGTGGCGCAGCGCGTCGAGCTGCGGGGTGATCTGGCATTGCCGCAGACCATCGCGGACTTCGGTGGCGAAGGCGTCCAGCAGGCCGGGCAGTCGCGCGTCGTCTTCGACGCCTGCGTCGCGCAGCAACTGCCGCAGCTTCACGTAGCGCGACAGGCCGCCGTTCTGCTGGTGGAAATGCACGAAGCGCGCGGCGATATCCGGGCCGAACGGCGCAGCGACGGCGCGGAAGGCTTCGGTCTTGACGGCATTGGAGTCGAGCACCACGCCGTCGCAGTCGAAGATCAGCAGGCGGTACTCGGCCAGCGGGCGCAGTCGGGCCAGCGCTGCGGTCATGCCAGCCCCCGGGCGCGAATCGCGTCCTCGGCAAGTGCCACGTCCTCGGGCATGTCGACGGCGATCGACTGCGACGACATCGGCAGCATCCGGACTTCGTAGCCCAGTTCGAGGAAGCGCAGGATCTCGATGTCCTCGTCGGCTTCCAGCGGCGTCTTGGTGGTCTGGTTCGCAAAGGCGCGCAGCGCGGCACGCGGGAACGCGTAGGCGCAGACCTGCCGCCAGCCCTTCGAAAACTGTCCGGACTTGGTGCCGGGAATGCCGGACCGCGACATGTAGAGCAGCCGGCCGTCCGGGCGGAACACCACCTTCGGGATGCTGCGCCGGAAGAACTGCTCGGCGTCGTCGATCGCGCAGTAGCCGTTCAGTACCTCGCCGGGATGGCGGTCGATGGCGGCGATCAGCAGGCGCAGATCGTCCGGATCGAACAGCGGCTCGTCGCCCTGCACGTTGACCAGCACGTCGGCATCGAGCTGGCCGGCGGCCTCGGCGACACGATCGGTCCCGGTGAGGCAATCGGGGCGGGTCATCAGCACCTGGATGCCGTGGTCGCGGCACAGCGCCTCGATGCGGAGGTCGTCAGTGGCGACCCAGATGCGCTCCGGATCAACCGCTTGTGCGCAGCGCTGCCAGGTGCGCACCAGCATCGGTACGCCACACAGCGGGATCAGCGGCTTTCCGGGCAGCCGGCTGGAAGCGTGGCGGGCCGGGATGATGACGGCGTAGCGGCTCATGCGGTGGGGGCGTAGACGGAGGTTGCCGCCAGCTGCGCGTGGCGCGACGGCGTCAGGGTGCGCAACGGCAGGGCGCCCGGCGTGCGCCGGTAGGCGTCGAGCGTTGCCGTCATCTCGTCCTGGCGCGGATCGTCGGCGGCAAAGCCGTCGAAGCCGACAAGGTCGATGCGGCTGGCGCCGCCGCTGGTCGCAATGGCCAGCGCATAGCCGGCGACGAGGACATTGGGCGTGACGCAGCTGGTGGCATCGAAGGCGAAGCGGCCACTTTCGACGGCCTGGCCGAAGTCGAGGATGTCGAGCCCGGACAGCCGGCCGCGAAGATCGCAGGGCAGCATGCTGAGCGGAGCGACCAGCGGCTGGCCAAGCTGCCGGTAGCGGGGGTGATCGGCCGTCAGGCGGATCGGGTGCGAGGCCGCTCGCAGGTCGATCAGCGCGCCGTCGATGATGTCGATCGTGTTCAGTGCAATGACCCGTGGCCGTCGCGCGCGGATCCAGTGTTCGATCGCGGTGCGATGGCGCCCGACCGATGCGCCCGGCGCCACGATCAGGACCTCGCGGCCGGACAGCAGCGTCGACGGCGACCACTGCCCCTGACGCGGGCCGGTGCTGGCGATGCGGCCGGATTCCAGCCGGGTGCTGGAGAACTTCTTGCCGTCCGCCTGCTCGAGCCGGCCGATCACTGACAGGATGTCTTCCTCCGCGAAGCGCGGGTCGGACAGCATTTCCTGGATGTACGTCGGATGGATGCCGTGCTTGCCGGCCAGGTAGTAGTACGGGTTGGTGCCCCATTGGTACTGCTGCTGCAGCGGCTTGAAGTAGCGGCGAATCAGCGCCAGCAGCGGCGTGAGATCGCGACGGCGCGCAGGTTCGCGCGCGATGAGCTCGATCGCGAGATATTCGGTCTTGACGTTGCCGGGGCCGCGCCCCATGCCGGTGACCGTGGCGTCCAGCCAGGTCGCGCCCTCGTCAGCCGCCCGCAGCGTGTTGGCCAGCGCAAGGCCGAGGTTGTCGTGGGTGTGAATGCCGATCGGGCCCGACCATTCGCGGCGGATGTCGCGGATGATCCGCACGGTCTGCTCCGGATTCAGGCTGCCCATGCTGTCGGCAAAGTACAGCACGTCGACGGCGCTCGCGGCGGCGTTGCGCGCCACTTCGGCGATCTCGTCCGGGCTGCGATCGGCGATCTGCATCAGGTTGATGCCGGTGCCGTAGCCGAGTGCGCGCAGCCGCGAGATGGCGTCAAGGCAGGGTATGAATTCGTGCAGGTGACAGGCGAGGCGCACCAGCGTCACGCGTGACTGACAGGCCGGGCCGAACAAGGCGTCGATGGCTGCGACCGGCCCGCCGGAATGGCTGAGCAGCTCGGCGCCATTGACCATCACGCCAACCTTCAGGCCTGGCGGAATCGTCAGGGTGTCGAGGTAGGCATCGGTCGTGTAGGCGCAGCCGCCCTTGAAGCCCCGGGTGTCGAACGACCGGAAGCCGAGCTCGACGTAGTCGGTGCCGAGCGCGGCCATCGCGGCCAGGTAGGCATCGACCAGTGCGGGCTCGTAATCCCACTGGTTGTAGTAGCCGCCGTCGCGCAGCGTGCAATCGAGCAGGGTGGCGTTCATGGTCTTCGTCCGCGGGTGCGGGAACTCATCGGCCAGCCGAACAGGGCATGCGCCTTGATGCGGCGCAGCGGTGCCAGGTCGCGGTCAATGAAGTCCAGCAGATAGTTTGCCGTTGCCAGCGCGGTCAGGGTTACCCAGGCGGACCCCACAATCCCATGGCGAGGGATTGACCACAGGTTCAGCGTCAGGCTGAGCAGCGCCGACACGGCGGCGCGTACCGCGAGCTTCCGCTGCAGGCCGTGTGCCACGAAGTAGCGCGCGTTGACCGAGCCCATCGCCGAGAACAGGCCCGCAAAGATGCTGATCGACAAAACGTCAGCGGCACCGTCGAAGGCGTGGCCCAGGGTCAGCGTGACGATCCACGGCGCCAGCAGCGTGGTGACCAGCGCAACCACGAGGCTGGCGCCGACCAGCATCCGGTACAGCAGCACGAAGCGTTGCTCCACCTGCGCGGCACTGCTTTGCGGACCGGCGATCAGGCCCGGCAGGAAGGCGATCGACACAAAAGTGGGAACGGCGATCCAGGCATCGTAAAAGCGCACTGAGGCGGCATAGATGCCGGCCTGCGTGGCGCCGGCAAGCTGGTAGACGAGGTACTGGTCGACGCGGGTCTGGGCGAGGGTCGCGACGGTGGCGGCCAGTGTCGGCCATGACTGGGCAAGCAGCGCCGAGATCTCGTCGGCCGTCGGTTTTCCGGCGGCGGCCCCGGTCACATCGTGGGTGGACCGGAATCGGCGGACGGCGCGCGCCATCAGCAGGTAGCTCAGTGCCTGTTCGAGCAGTATGGACAGCGCGAACAGCACCAGCGGCGCGTCGGCGAGGATCAGCGCCACCCGCAGCAGGGCGACGGCGGCGATCGAAATGACCCGGCTGATGACGACCGTCGACATCGCCCGACGCGCCTGCAGCAGGCTGTCGTTGACGCTGAGCGGTTGAACCGCGATGGCGAGCGCGACGATCACGATTTCGCTCGTACCTGCGCCGACCATCCACGCCACGATCAGCAGCACGCCCGCGCTGGCGACGCCGCTGAAGCCGATGGCGCGACGCGCGGCCGCCATCAGGCGGCTTTCCCGCTCGGGTGCGGCCAGCAGTTCGCGCAGCAAGAGGGTATCGACGCCGGCCCGCGCCAACATCGCGAACAGCAGCACGGCGGTCATCAGCACCGAAAGCCGACCGAAACGTTCAGGGCCGAGATGGCGGGCCATCCAGAGCCCGACAAACACCGCCGACACGAAGCGCAGGCCGTGTTCGGCGATCAGCCAGCCGGAATTGCGGAACAGGCGGCGGGTCGAGGTGTCGGCCGACGTCGGTGCGCCGTTCGTCATCAAGCGCACGATGGCGTCGTGGCGCGGCTGGGCATGTTCCGGCCCATCGTCTGGCGGTACGGCGCCACGATCCCAGGGCCGTCACATGTCGAGATCATGGACAGTAGTTCGGGGAGTTCGCGGCAGCGGCAGCGAATCAGCTTGTTGTCGATCAATTGGAAAATTGGTTCGGTCGTCCGATGGTTGCGGTGCGTGCGCCGCCATTGGGAACCTTCGCGCCGGATGCGATAATCACTCGTCGGGAGATGTTCCTCGGCGCGTCATCGACAAGCCGCTCCGATTAGCAGATACGCGGCAATCTCGGCGGACAGGGCGATCGCGAGAGCCACGATGGCACGAGTGCCGCAGCGAGTCATCGCGAAGGGATATTAGGTTAACGTCCTGGCGCGCCGAGTGCAGGCTTTCCCACCGGCGATAGGCCAAACATCGACGACCCGGATGCGTGCTCTGCCAACGTGATGCCGAGCGCCATGCCGCTATCGAACACTTCGAATCAGGCAGCGGTCTGCGTGACTGGCTCTTCAGGTAAGGGCGATGACGTATACCTGCGCTTGCAAACCAGCTGCCTTCGGCGGGCTGACAAGAACCCCGTGCGAACCGGACCGCGCTCAGATGCGGGCGGCCTGCTCAGTCGATGACGTGCGCAAAGCGATGACCATTGCGTGAAGGCTCGGGCATGCGGCCACATCTTCGGTAGCGATCACTCCAGCACCGCTGACTCAGTACGCGCCGCTGCCCTTGAGCACGACGCGCACGGTTTTCAGGATGATTCCAAGGTTCATCCGCAGGCTGCGGTGCTTGGAGTAGAAGGCGTCCAGCACCACGCGCCGTTCATAACTGGAATCGCTGCGGCCGGACACCTGCCAGAGGCCCGTGAGGCCGGGGCGCTGGGCGTAGTAGTGCTTGGCAAAGCGGCCGTACTTGGCGATCTCGAACGGCTCGATCGGGCGCGGCCCAACCAGGCTCATGTCGCCGCGCAGGATGTTCCAGAGTTGCGGCAGTTCGTCGAGGCTGGTCTTGCGCAGGAAGCGGCCGATTCGCGTCACCCGCGGGTCATTCTTGAGCTTGAAGCTGGTGTCCCACTCGGCTCTCAGCTCGGGATTGTTGGCCAGCACGTCCTGAAGGACGGCGGCGGCGTTTGGCACCATGGTGCGGAACTTGTAGACCTTGAAACTGCGGCCGCCTTTGCCGAGACGGGTCTGGCTGAACAGCACCGGTCCGTCCGACAGGCCCAGCGCGATCACGGCGGCGACAATGACCGGGCTGAACACCATTCCGAGTCCGACGGCGAACAGCAGGTCGAGCCCACGATCGACTGCGCGTAGCACTGCGGGCCTTGTGCCGTTGTCGCCGGACCGCGAAGCGCGCCTTGGGACGCGGGGGACATGCAGGCGGGCAGGGATCGGCGGTGTGGCCGTGACCGCATGCGTCGCGCGGGGGTGGCCGCCTTTGGCAGTCGGTCGGGTTTCGGCGGTGCTGGACATGGGGCTTCGGGTCTCGAGTCCGGTGGTTGTCGAGGCGTGCGTGGGGGCGGGTCGGGCGTCTGGTGGCCGGGGATGGCGTCGTCAGGCAGGGCGGTTCAGCGGCTGCCTTTTCTGCATCCAACGCCAACTGTGTGCGATCGCGTCGTCAAGTGAGGTGAATTTCGGTGTCCAGCCCAGCGCCGCGCGTGCGTAGTCTGCACGGCCGACAGCATAGGGGGGATCGCCGGGACGACGATCGGTATAGGTAACCGGAATTGTGCGCCCGGTCACGCGACGTGCCGCTTCCACGATCTGGTTCAAGGAAAATCCGTTTCCGACGCCGAGGTTAATCGCCTCGAATGTCATTTTCTGTTGCAAGGCGCGCGCCACCGCCAGCGTGTGAGCGTGCGCCAGATCACAGACGTGAACGAAATCGCGGACGCAGGTGCCATCGGCGGTGGGGTGATCGGCGCCGTTCAGCGTGACCTTGTCGTCGAGGCCGGCGGCGACCCTCAGCACGACCGGGATGATGTGCGGCTCGGGGTCGTGGTCCTCGCCGATTTCCCCGTCCGGATCGGAGCCGGCGGCGTTGAAATAGCGCAGCGCGATGGCGCTGAAGCCGTAATGGCGCACGAAGCCGCGGATCAGTTGCTCGCAGTTGAGCTTGCTCTGGCCGTAGAACGAACTGGGGTCGCAGGGCGTCGATTCGTCAATCGGCTGGTCATGGACGCCGCCGTAGACGGCGCAGCTGGACGAGAACACCAGCGTCTTCACGCCGGTAGCGCGCATCGCCTCGAGCAGGCGGGTGGTCCCGACCACGTTGTTCTCGAAATACAGCGACGGGTTGGCCATCGATTCGCCGACGTAGGCAAATGCGGCGAAGTGCATCACGGCGATCGGCTGAACCTCGCCGATGACGTGTTCGAGGCGGCTGCGGTCGAGGATGTCGCCTTCGATCAGCGGACCCCATTTGACGGCTTCGCGGTGGCCGCGGCTCAGGTTGTCGTAGACCACGGGCTGGTGGCCGGCAGCCGCCAGCGCCTTGCAGGCGTGGCTGCCGACGAAACCGGCGCCGCCGGTGACCAGGATCGTGCGAGCGGAATCGGACGGGTTCATCGGCAGGACAGGCTCAGCGTTTCTGGCCGCGCAGCACGCGCTCGAAGTATGGAATCGACCGCTGCAGGCCGTCGCGCAGCGCGATCTTGGGTTCCCAGCCCAGCGTGTTGCGGGCGCGGGTGATGTCCGGACGGCGCTGCTTGGGATCATCCGGCGGCAGCGGCAGATGTTCGAGCGTCGATTTCGAGCCGGTCAGCTCGATCACCAGTTCGGCCAGTTCACGGATCGTGAATTCGCCCGGGTTGCCGAGGTTGATCGGGCCAGTGACGTCTTCCGGTGAATTCATCAGGCGCACGAAGCCTTCGACGAGATCGTCGACGAAGCAGAACGAGCGGGTTTGCTGGCCTTCGCCGTAGATCGTGATCGGTCGACCGAGCAGCGCCTGCATGATGAAGTTCGACACCACCCGGCCGTCGTTCGGATGCATGTTCGGGCCGTAGGTGTTGAAGATGCGGGCGACCTTGATCTCGACCTTGTGCTGCCGGTGGTAGTCGAAGAACAGCGTCTCGGCG